>NZ_JBEXUE010000228.1:0-15825 GCF_040614275.1 Streptosporangium sp. NPDC006013 | reverse complement strand
AAGGACGTTCCGCGGAAGCGGACGTCCTTCGGCGATCGCGTGCGTTCAGCGCCGGGCCGTCATCCCGTCTTGGCGAGAATCGCCTTGGTCATCGCGTCGAGACCGATCAGGTTGAACTTCTTCCCGAGGGTGCGCATGATCGAGTTCTCCGACGGGCGGTAGATGCCGTACGCGTAGTCGGCGCCCCCCTGGTAGGCGCCGATCACGCCGCCGTCGGGAGTGGCCTGACCCAGGTACTGGTACCACTTGCGCCTGCCCGAGGTGAGCTGCGCGGCGGTGTACTTCGACACGTTCGCCGCCGACGGCTCGCCGCCGTTGTAGGTGGTGTTGAGGGTGGAGTACTCGTCCGCGAGGTTACCCATTGAATGTCCGAGTTCGTGCACCACGACCTGGCCGGAGCTCGCGTTGCCGCCCGAGGCGGTGGCGACGCCGCCACCCGCGCCGTACCCCGCGCCGCCGTACTTGGTGCTGTTGCCCAGCGCCACCACCTGGTCGACACCGGGTGCCAGCGCGGCGTAGGACTTGGCGGTGGCGGTGTTCACGCAGAGCAGGCGCTCGATTCCCGAGCACCAGAACCCCATCCCGAGCGCGGTGTTCCTGCTGACGCCCTGGGTGGGGTCGTTGTCGACGCCCGACTGGCTGGAGACGACGTTGACCATCCACACGTTGAAGGAGTTCTTGTAGGTGCTGAACGGTTCGACGGCGGTCATCTCGGCCCACTTGCTCGCGGCGTGGGCCTGGAAGGTGGCGATCTCGGCGGAGGTGTAACCGTCGCCCACGAAGACCAGGTCGAAGCGCTGGGAGGAGGGGCCTGTCTGCTGCAGGGCGGTGACCGTGGCGGCCGGCGCGGCGCGCGGGGCGGGAGGCACCTGCCGCTTCGGGATCTCGACCTGCTGGATCGTGCCGTCGGGGGAGAAGACCTCCACCCGCTCGGTGGATCCCGGCGGGGACGGTTCGGCGGCGGCGGACGTTGGTGTGGCGAGGGAGGCGATGACGACCGGTACGAGCAGCGCCAGGCGGAGGGGGCGGGGCACGGCGTCTCCTTGGGGGTGAGCGCAGTGGATCTAGTGCCCACATCGTGAGTTATCGCCATACGCCCAGATAATCCCTTTTCGAGATAACCCTCCCGTTATAGTGGTGAATCCTGGGCCCTCACCCCCTCCATGGCTTCTCGCGCCTGGCCGAGGTGCTCGGGAGGCCGACACCGTAAAACGCACTCGAAGACGGGCGGTCCGCCACCGGTGAGACGGGCTCCGATGATGGTGGTGGAGCCGCCGCCCCGCCGGAACGAGTCACCGGCCAAGCCCCGGCCTTGATCACGTCGCGGAGCGGAAAGCAGGCGTAGAGTAGGGGGTACCGAGGACACTTCGTACGTTGGCATTCAGGTCGACGTCGCCCAAGGCGATAGGCGAATCCGGTCCTCCTACGGGCCGAGACGGGCCGGGCGATCATGACGCAGGCGCTTCTTTTCCACAGCACACCGCTCACCGACGAGGCATGTCTGAGTCTGGATCCCACCCTCGGCCGCGGGGGCGCCGTGGACGGGGCCTGGTGGCCGCACTCCCAGGACGCGGCGGGCCTCATCGCCGAGGCCTCCTCCGGCGGCACCCTGATCGCCCGGGACGATGCCGGACCACCTGGGAGAACGAGGGCGGGCAGGTCGCCCGCCGGTCACCAGGGCCCGGATCCTCGCCGAGAGGAGACCTCATGACCATCCTGAAAACTCGGGCCTCCTGCGGAGTGGGGCCCCAGGCCGTCGCCCCCGCCGCCACGGTCATCCATCTGCACGGCGAGATCGACGTCTTCACCAGCGCGGCGCTGCGCGAACGGCTGCTCCGAGCGTTGCGGCGCGGAGCGAATCCGCTCATCCTCGACCTGTCCGGGGTGTCGTTCTTCGACACCTCAGGGCTGGCCGTACTGGTCGGCATCCAGCGCCGCGCCAGATCGCTCGGAGTCACCTTCGAGCTGTCCGCGCCTCGTCACCAGACGGCGGACCTGCTACGGGTCACCGGCCTGGACCGCACCTTCACCATTCGCTGAACGTCGGTCGAGTCCTCTGGAGGGGGATCCCCTTCACCAGAGGACGATGGAGCGGGTCAGGATCTTGGTGAGGTCGTCCTC
This sequence comes from Streptosporangium sp. NPDC006013, assembly GCF_040614275.1. Classification (NCBI taxonomy): domain Bacteria; kingdom Bacillati; phylum Actinomycetota; class Actinomycetes; order Streptosporangiales; family Streptosporangiaceae; genus Streptosporangium; species Streptosporangium sp. NPDC006013. Next base: position 13,704 of record NZ_JBEXUE010000228.1, on the reverse strand, counting down.
GGTGACCGGCCGGGGGGCGGTGCTGAGCAGGCGCTGCTGCTTCATCGCGCCCTCCGCCAGCGCGGGGACGTCCGCCTCGGTGTAGCCGACGCCGCCGATCCCGCCGGGGAGGCCGATGTCGCGCATCAGCCTGGTCAGCACGCCGGGCAGGTACTCGGAAAGGTCGTCGGGCCTGGCAGCGGACGGGTCGAGCAGCTCGGCCGCGCGCAGGTGCCGCTCCGGCTGCGCCTCGAAGGTGAACCTGAACGCCTCGGGAGCGGTCAGCGCGACGGCCATGCCGTGCGGCACCATCGGCTCGCCCGCCGGGTAGCCCTCGGGGTGGAAGTCCCTGACCCGCCCGGCGATCGGGTAGGCGTTGGCGTGTGGGATGTGCACGCCCGCGTTGCCGAACCCCAGTCCGGCGAACGTCGCCGCCAGCGCCATCCGCCCCCTGGCTTCGACGTCGTCCCCGTCGCGTACGGCGGTGCGGAAGGACTGCGCGAGCAGCGCGATGGCGCGCTCGGACCACATGTCGGCCACCGGGTTCGAACCGCAGTAGGGCACCCGCTCCTCGGGGCGTTTGCGCTCGTATGAGGTGTAGGGCCGGGCGGTGTAGCTCTCCAGGGCGTGGCAGAGGATGTCCATCCCGGCGGCCGCGGTGACCCCGGCGGGCTGGGTCATCGTCAGGTCGGGGTCGACGACGGCCAGCACCGGGCGGAGCCGGGCGTGGCTGATCCCGGTCTTCACCTTCAGGTCGAGCACGTCGAGCACGCAGATCGTGGTGCTCTCGGACCCCGTTCCGGTGGTCGTGGGCACCGCGACCAGCGGCTTGAGCGGCCGGGACGGGGCCAGGCCGCCGCCCACCGGCGCGTTGACGTAGTCCATCAGCTCGCCCGGGTTGGTGGTGAGCAGGTTGACCGCCTTGGCGGTGTCGATGCTGGAGCCGCCCCCGACGGCGACGAAGGCGTCCCACGGGCCACCGGCGCGGGCGTGTTCGATGGCCGCCAGCAGGCTCTCGTCCGTCGGCTCGACGCGTACGCCCTCGTACACGCTCGCCTCCATGCCGAACCCGGAGAGTTGCTCGGCGATCCGCTGTGGCGCGCCGGTCGCGGCCACCCCGGGGTCGGTGATGACGAGGACGCGCCGGGCGCCGTACTGCCCGAGATCGAAGCCGATCTCGGCCGAGGCACCGGAGCCGAACTTCAGGGCGGGGGCGCCGTAGGTGAAGACGGACTCGGGGTTGCTCGGAGTGCTGAACACGCCCGGCTCCTCTCTCGCTGATTTTACCGGTGTCACAGGAGAGCCGTATGCGGTACTCCGTGACACTTGATGCCCATTTACCCGCCTGCCGACCCTTCAGGGGGAGGTCAGAAGGGGGTCATGCTGGGCGTCAGGGTGATGTTGACCTGGTAGTCGGAGGTGTCGGTCCTACCGGCGTTCGGCCGCAGGGTGTAGCGGCTCTCCTGGGTCAGCGGGTTGAGGTGGAAGGACTGGAGGAAGACGTCGTCATCGGCGAATATGACGTCGTTGTCCCGGATGTTGATGGTCGCCAGGCCGCCGTTGGCCCGGAACACGGGCTTGCTCGGGGTGATGAGCTTCCAGGATTGGTCGTTGCTGCCTGGCGGGCACGGGGCGTTCTCGAAGCTGTAGCAGTAGCCCGAGGTGACCGGATGGATCCCGTTGCTGGGCGGCCAGACCCGGTAGGTCGTGGTCAGGGGCGGTATCAGCCCGGGACCGGAGATCTTGACGAAGATCTCGTCACCGTTGTTCCCCAGCGTCCGCCACGGGACGATCGTGTTCAGGGTGATCCGGACGTACGGGGCCGCGTCCGAGGCCGAGGCGGGGGTGACGGGGGCGAGGAGCGGAAGCACGAGGGCCGCCCCCGTGGCGGCCCTGATCAGGCTTTTCGGGAGGTTCATGCGGCCATCGTGACCCCGGCCACTTGGGTACGTCTTAAAGCCGACTTCGGAGGTCGCCGACACGTTCCTTGGCGGCACCCCAAGTGGTGATATATGCCCTCATGGCAAGAGGAATGCATGCAAACGGCAAGTCGTCCTCACTAGCATCGCCGCCATGATGAAAAGAATGATCGCGGTGACCGCTGTCGCCGGAGCCGCCGTGCTGGCGGCCCAGCTTCCCGCGTCCGCGAGCTCCTCCACCGCGCTGCTCCGGCTGCGCGGCGGTTTGACGCTGGAGATCCCGAACTCCTGGCGGGTGTACGGGACCGCGGACCAGGTCCGGGTGGTGACCGGTGCCTGCGCGCGGCCCAACGGCGGTTACTTCCAGCCCAGGTGCGACAGCTTCTGGGTCATCGGGCCGAAGGCCCTCAAGACCGGCGCCGAGGGCTTCGGGCGCTACAACCCCGACCAGGGGCCGTTCTACCCGGCGTCCGACGTGGTGCCCTGTGCGACCAACCCCAGGTACGGCCAGGTCCTCGGCAAGGCGATCGCGGTCGGCTACCGCAACATCGGGGTGGCCCACAAGGCGCACTACCGGGTGTGGCCCGGCCGGTGCGTGACGTACACCGGCGGTGAGCAGAAGTCGACGTTCAACCAGCGTGAGTGGTACCTGCCCCAGTCGAAGATCCTCATCGTCGACCAGTGGGCCACCCCGGGCCTGGCCACCATCCTGAAGAACGCGATCTGGGACAACTGACCGTCAGACCCGCCACCTGGAACCGGACCGGCCTGCCCGCCCCTCGATCGCGGGCAGGTCGACCGGCCACAACTCCCGCCCGCTGTCGCCATCGGGCCCCGGTACGCGTACGGCGGGCGTGCTCGCGGCGGACCATCGTGGTGGTACGGGCCAGGTGGTGGTCACCCGGCGTCATGTGAAGATCATCGGTTGTGCTCGCCGAAACCGTGCAGCAGGGTGTCGACCAGGCGGGTGGCCAGGGCGTCGGGGTCCTGCCCCTCGTCCGATCCCGTCGCCGTCTCGTGGATCAGGGCGTAGTAGACGCGGCGGGTCCAGTCGAGGTCGGCGTCCGCGCGGAGCAGGCCCGCGTCGCGTGCTCTGCGGAACATCTCGTCGCACCGCTCCCGGGCCACGGCGTACACGCAGGCGACCTCGGGGCCGGCCGAGGGGGTCCGGCTCATCGCGTACCCCCAGTTGATTTTGATGCGGAGCACGTTCGCGGTCACCTGGTGGAGTGTGACCAGGGGTGGGGCGGTGGTCGTGTAGGCCGACTCGACGGCCTCGGCGAACCGGTGCGTCGCCCACGCGGTCATCGCGTCGACGAGCGCGTCGCGCGAGGTGAAGCGGCGATGAACGGTCGTGCGGGCGACCCCGGCGGCCTCGGCGATCTGCTCCATGCTCGCGGCCGGATTCCGGCTGAGGACGCGTTCGGCCGCCTCCAGGATCGTCCGCACGGTCCGTTCCGTGTCCGAGCGCAGCTTGTTCACTCCGTCAGGCTACTTCAATGTCCCCCTTTGGGGATTACTTGCAACATATGTGTTGCATGTCGTACCTTCAGTGCATCACAAGTGTTGCGAGTGGATGGGAAGGCTCTGTCATGGATCTGGGACTGAACGGCAAGACCGCGGTGGTGACCGGTGCCAGCAGGGGGATCGGCCTGGCGATCGTGCGGACGCTGACGGCCGAGGGAGCGCGGGTGGTCGCCGGAGCGCGCACGCTCACCGCCGAGTTGAAGGAGACGGGCGCGCTCGTGGTGGCCGCCGACCTGGCCACCGCGGAAGGGGTCACCACACTGGTCGAGCACGCGGTCGGGGAACTGGGCGGGATCGACGTGCTGGTCAACAATGTCGGCGGCGGCGACGGGGCGGCGGGGCAGGCCGGAGGGTTCCTCGACTTCGACGACGAGCGGTGGCTGGGGTCCTACCAGCTGAACTTCCTCAGCGCGGTACGCGCCACCCGGGCCGCGCTGCCCAGCCTGATCGAGCGGGGCGGCGTGATCGTTAACGTCTCCTCCAACAGCGCCCGGCAGCCAAGCGCGGGACCGGTCCTCTACACGACCGCCAAATCCGCGCTGACGGCGTTCGGAAAGGCGCTGAACGACGAGTTCGGGTCGCGGGGTGTGCGGGTCAACACGGTCTCGCCCGGACCGGTGCGGACCTCGCTGTGGGAGGGCCCGGCGAGTTACGGCGCGGAGCTCGCCAAAGCGATAGGGGTGCCGCACGAGGACCTGCTCCGGCTGCTGCCCGCGCAGATGGGCATGACGACCGGCCGGTTCGCCGAGCCCGCCGAGGTGGCCACACTGGTCGCCTACCTGGCCTCACCGCTCGCGGCCAGTATCGCGGGAGCCGATTACCTGATCGACGGTGGCGCGATCAAAACGGCCTGACCGGTTACCCGGACCTCACCTGGTTCCGAAAAAGTGCGATCTACCAGTAATAACGTTTCGCGGGCAGGCTCGGCCGCATGACGATAATCAACCGGCTGGACTACCGGCCGTTTCCTGAGGACCCGCACAACTACAAACCGAACTCCCGCCACTGCCTCGTGCTCGATCCGGTCCGTCCGGACGGCGACTACGTCAAGGACCTGGTGCTCAACTTCGAGCTGCTCGCGCCGGATGAGGTCATCCCGGTGCATACGCACACGAACGAGGAGGTCCTCATCATCGACGAAGGCGAGGGCGAGGCGTTCTACGACGAGGAATGGCGGCCGGTGGGCCCCGGAGCGGTGATCCTGGTGCCGCCGGGCACCGCTCACGGGTTCCGCAACCGTTCGGGGAGCGGGCTCAGGCTGCACGCGGTGTTCGCCGGGAGGGTGGTCGGCACCCGGCTGCTGGAACGCAGTCCCGCGCCGGGCACGGAGAACCTGCCGCTGCCGCCGCCGTCCCTCATCGACTTCCGCGAGCTCGCGGGCGGGGAGTGATCAGCCGAATACCTGCTCGGCGCGTGTGTCGTAGGTGGTGCGCGCGGCGTCGATCTCGTCGAGATGCTCTTCCGCCCAGCTGACGAGACCGTGGACGGCCTCAACCAGGGTGTGGCCCAACGGGGTGAGCGCGTAATCGACGCGGGGCGGCATCACCGGGTACATGGTGCGCGAGACGATGCCGTCCCGCTCCAGCTCGCGCAGGGTGACGGTCAGCATGCGCTGGCTGATGCCGTCGATCTCGCGCTTGAGCTCGGTGAACCGCTTGGTCCCCGCACCCAGCTTCGAGATCACGTACAGCGACCACTTGTCTCCCACCCGGTCGAGGATCTCGCGGGCGCGGCAGGCGGCCGGTGTGCGGGAGAGCGGTGCGCCCATGGTTACCTCCGGTGAACCGAGCAAGGAAAAAGTGCCTTCTTGTGCGATGAGACGCGGCGACCGAGCATAGAGCCAGTTCCGAACAGAGATCAGGTCACTTCTAAGAACCGAGTTACTCATCAAGACTAAGGAGACATCATGGAAGCCGGAGTTGTCGAGATCCCGGGCTACCTGGCCGCGACGTGGGCCATCGATCCGGCCCACTCCTACGTGGGATTCGTCGTACGTCACCTGATGATCGCCAAGGTGCGTGGCCATTTCACCGGTGTCGAAGGCACGATCACCACTGCGGCGGAGCCCCTGGGGTCCAGCGTGACCGCGGCCATCGACCTTGCCTCGGTGAGCACCGGCAACGCCCAGCGCGACGCGCATCTGCGCTCCGCCGACTTTCTCGAAGTCGAGAAGTTCCCCACCATGTCGTACCGTTCCACGGCCATCCGGTTGGACGGCCACGGCCATGTCATGGACGGCGAGCTCACACTCAAGGACGTGACCCGGCCGGTGTCACTGAAGCTGGAGGTCAACGGCTTCGGCCCGGACCCCTTCGCCGCCGAGCCCTTCCGGGGCGGCCGCGCCGGGTTCACCGCGACCGGCGAGATCAACCGCATGGACTTCGGCGTCAGCTACAACGGGCCCATCCCCGGCGGCGGCATGGCCTTGGGGGAGAAGGTGGACATCGTCCTGGAGATCGAAGCCGCTCGCACGGGGGCATAAGGATCAGGCCGGGCATGGGCCGGAGAGTTCGACCCCAGGTAGCGCCACCGAAACAATTGTCAGTTCCGGATTGATCTGGCCGTCGTTCATGCCTTTGACCTCATGTTGGCCAGTTCTCACTGGACGGGTTGGAGGGCGAGCTGTTCACCGCTTGGCGGGAACGTCGCCCGTTCCGGTCTCCGTGTTCTCGGAAGTTGCCGGCGGGGATTGTGACCCGGCCGGAGTTGGATTCCCGGAAGTCACCACCGGAGTGTATTTCCGAGAACCGGTCATTCTCAGAAGCCGCCCGAACGGGATCGCTGCCATTTCACCGCCGCGAGGTGCGATACCCGCTGGGGGCGGAGATAAAGCGATGAAGCTGGCCGAATGTGGTCGCCGTGACCGCATTGATCCGAAATGCGATCGGGGTCAGTGTGAGTGGACTTCAGCTCACGGAGGTGGCTATGGCGGCTCAGGATTCCCTGCTCAAGGTCTACGGCGATCGGACGTACGCGCATGTGGCGATGGTCCGGCACCAGGGCATCACGGTGGCGTTCGCGATGGACACGGCGCGCCGGATCGTCTACAACGTCCTGGACCTGGCCAGGCAGGATGCGGCCAAGGGGGAGACGGACGCCGCGTACTGGGCCGACAACCCCGCCGAGCTGCCGTTCGCACGGGAGATCACCGAGGTCGGCTACAGCATCGCGGGCGCGACGGCGATGCCGACGGTCAAGCGGGGCGGCCGGATCGAGGCGGGGGCGGCCGAACAGCTGGAACCCGACGAGATCGATACGTTTCTCTCCACGACCGCGCGCCTGTCGGCTGCGGCCCCGTTCCAGGTGATCTCGGACGGCACGTACGTCGTGGTGCTGCGGCAGTCGATCGGGGCCGCCCACGCCGACGCGGTGCACAAGCTGACCGGCGGAGGCTGCTCCGGCGACGCGGCCAGGACGGACTACGTGCTCAGCGGCGGCGCCAAGGTGCCGCTGGTGCGCGAGACGCTGCTGTGCGACCGGTTCCTGCTGGTGGACGGCAAGCTCAAGCCGGTGCTGGAAGTGCGCTACCGGCGCAGCCGGCACGCCACGCGGCCGGACTCGTCCAACGACACGCTGGGCACCGAGGACATGGAGAGCCGGCCGTTCTACGAGCCGACGAAGGAGCTGTCGTTCATCCGCAACCTGAGCGGCGGGCGGTTCGCGGCGGTGATGGTGCCGACCGCGATCAACGACATGTGGCGCTGGCAGCTCTTCGCGCACAACGACGCCACCGGCCGCGTCGACTGCTTCAACATCGAGCGCGACGCCGACGGCGGGTTCAACACCCAGGGCACCCGCTACTACACCAGCCCCGACGCCAAGTACCGCGACTCCGTCTTCGAGCGCGCCCCTGGTAAGTGCCCGTTCACCGGTCTGGATCTGGTCCCGGTGGCGGGTGTCGCGGGGCACGCGGAGACCGCGCTGCTGCTGGACGGCACGGCCGGGCACGTGGACCTGGGCACTCCTGGAGCGCTCCAGTTCGGCGCCGGGCCGTACACGATCGAGGCGTGGATCAAGCCGTCGGCCTTCGACGGGACCGTGCTGGCCAAGGGCGCGGCCTGCCGGCTCGGGGTGCACGCGAACGGCACGGTGTTCCTCGCCCACAACAGCGCGCCCTGGTCGGTGGCCTCGGTCGAGCCGATCTCGCTGAACGAGTACACCCACGTGGCCGGGGTCTACGACGGAAGCAAGGCGACCGTCTTCGTCAACGGCCGGGCGAGCCAGAGCGTGAGCCTGCCGTACCAGGCGGACCAGGCCGCACCGGTCCTGATCGGCGCGCAGAGCACCGCGGGGCAGCCGGGCAAGTTCTTCAAAGGCGAGATCGACGAGGTACGCCTCTGGGACCGCGCCCGTACGACCGAGGAGCTGAGGCGGGAGCTGGGCCATCGCCTGATCGGCAACGAGCCGGGGCTGGTGGCGTACTACCGCTTCGACGAGGGGTCGGGCACGACCGCCTACGACCAGAGCGACCGCGCCGTCAACGGCACGCTCCGCGGCGGCGTGCAGTGGGTGGGCTCGCAAGCCCCGGTGGGCGACCACCCCGGCGTGCGCCGCGACAGCTTCTCCATCGCGGGCCGGAGCGTGATCTCCGGGATGGCCGCCGCCCTCTACCACCAGCAGCAGTCCGCCGCCGTCGGGTACGGCACCGCCGCCAAACCGGCCAAGCGCCAGGCGCGACTACTGCTCGCCTTCACCACCAAGGCCGCCGCCGACTCCGGCGGCCAGGTGGCGACCGTGGACTTCGGCGTGGGCCGGGACGGACGGCTGGCCCAGGTGCCCGACATCCTGGACCTGCCGCTGATCGACCGCCCGAAGCAGAGCCAGGACCTGGACGCGATCGCCGCGCTGGAACAGAAGATCAAGACGCTTGAGGGCGAGGTGCTGGACCTGCCCCGGGAGATCGACCGATTGACCAAGGCCGCCGGGAACATGCCCGCGCTCCAGAGCGCCTACGACGCGAAGGCCGCCCAGGTCGCCTACCTCCAGCGGATCGTCGACGGGTCCAAGGGCAACCTGGCGGTCTGGCGGTGGCGGCTGGAGTTGAAGGGGTCGCCGACCCGGCCGACCATCGCGATCAGGAGCGACCGCACCGACGACGGCGCGGAGCTGGTGAGAAACCCCGATTTCAACTCGCCCAGCAGCCTGTGGCTGTTCATCCGCATCGGCAGCGTGACGTACAACGGCAACCCCGTCTATCACATCCTCAACGTCCTATCGAATGGCCTCATGGCCGTGAACGGCGCGGCCACCACCGACATGGCGTGGATCATCCAGCAGCGCGGCACCAGCGGCGCCCCCTCACAGTTCGCCATGGAGAAGAACGGCGACCACGTCAGGCTCATCAACCTCAACAGCGGCCTCGCCGTCTCCTCGGAGGGCACCGGCAGCACCGTGGTCCAGACACGGGCGGCCCTGACGCAGGACTCCGGGCTGATCAAGATGGTGCCCGTCAGCATGACCAACGACACCGACACGGACCTGAAGAACGCGCAGCTCGAGCTCGACAAGGCCCGCATCGCCCTGGAGGAGGCACGCACGGCGCAGATCAAACTGCCGGTGCTCCGCCGCGAACTGGCCGCCAAACTGGTCGACCTGGACACGGCGCGCAACGAGCTCGCCCTGAAGACCGGAGGCGCCCAGGGCGCGACCGATCTGACGGTGGCCATGCCACTGCTGACCCTGGACCGCACCGGGCTGAGCTGCGCCGGCGCCCTGCTGGCCTTCGCCCGCTGCAACGACGCGCCCGCCCTGCTGGACAGCGCCACCGGCAACGTCGTGCTCTACTTCCACGGCGTCAACGACCAGTTCTTCGCCGCCTACCTCGACACCTTCGTCGTCCCCTCCACCCAGGAACTCCTCGTCAACGGCGAGGCGGTCGTCTTCACGGCCCGCGACGCGGCCCTCGACCTCGGAGCGCTCACCATCACGGTGACCGACGGCGACGCGCCGGGCCGGTGCGACCTGACCATCTCCGGCGGCCGCGACGGCGAGACCTGGCGCTCGCTGCCGCGCGACACCGACCGGCTGACCGCGGTGCTGGCCGGAGCCCTGGGCGAGCCCGTCAGACTCGGCACGGTGGCCAAGGTGAACGGCACGCAGGTGGAGCTGACCGAGCCCCTGACGGCCGTCGTGCCGAAGGCCGCCCACATCATGATCGGCTCGGACGGCTACAGCGCCGACGCCGACCACGCGGTCGGCGCCAAGAGCCTCACCCTGACCGCCGTCAAGCAGACGATCACACCCGGCGCGCTGGTCACCCTGGCCGTCTACGACTACCAGCGGGCCACCTGCGCCCGTCCCGGAGTGCCGCTGTCGGCGGGTTCGCGCCTGGTCCTCCTCACCGCGGGCACGGTCACCTCCCTCGCGAACGGGAGTGCCAAACGCCTGGTCACCGGGCACGCCTGCCGCTGGCGCGGCGAGATGCCCGGCCGCGCCTACTCCTTCGACGGCCGCCAGCAGCACCTGACACTGCCCGCCGCCCAACTGGAGCAGGTCACCACTCCCGGCGACCTGACCATGGAGGCCTGGGTGAACGCCTCGTCCATGACGGGTGCGGGGGCCAGGATCCTGCACGCCAACAGCGGGCAGTCGCAGTACACGCTGTCGCTCGCGGACGCCCCGCTGAACACCGCGAAGGTGTTCAACGGATCGGAATTCCTCGAACTGAGCAAGAACATCGAGCTGGCCGGGCGGGACTTCACGATCGAGCTGTGGGCACGGCGCGACCCCGGGCAGACCAACACCCAGCCGCTGCTGATCCACGGCAACCTGGGCGGAGTGCAGAACCAGACGCTGCACCTGCAGATCAACGGCGACAACACCAGCTACGGCTTCAGCTTCTACGGCGATGACCTCTACGTCACCCAGGGCTCCACGGACCTGGGATGGCACCACTGGGCGGCGGTGTACGAGCACGCCACCCGCACCCAGATCCTCTACATCGACGGCAACGAGGTCGGCCGCCGCGCCTCCAACGCCCCCTACACCGGGCGCGGCCCCCTGCTCCTGGGCGTCAAGCCCTTCGCCGGCCATTACCTGGCAGGCCAGATCGACGAGGTACGCGTCTTCAACCGCATACGCACCCCGTACGAGATCAGCAGCGAGCGCAACCAGCGGCTGTCGGGCCGCGAGCCCGGCCTGCTGGGCTACTGGACCTTCCCCGGCTCGTCGGCCGCGGCCTCCCCGATCAAGGGCTACCGGATGGTGGCCGGGGTCGGCAACCGCGTCTTCCGCAGCCAGGAGACCTTCCCCTGCGGCGAGTGGACGCACCTGGCCGCCGCCTTCCGGCAGTCCTGGGCCCTGCGGCTGGACGGCAAAGCCCACCTGGAGGTGGCCAAGGACGAGGCGCTGAACGTGGCCGAGGACCTGACCCTGGAGGTGTTCCTGCAGGCCGATCGGCTCGGCGGCACCATGGGCCTGGTCTCCAAGGGAGATCTGTACCTCTCCGGCGGTGTGCCGTACCAACTCAGCGTGCGGCCCGACGGCAAGCTGGAGTTCGCCTTCGAGGAGCCCGACGGCAAGGTCGTGCGCTACACCTCCACCCGCGCCATCGCCGCGCAGGCCTTCCACCGGGTGGCCGTCGTGCGCAAGGGCCGCCAGACGGAGACCTCCACCACCGCCACGACCCCGCCGGACACCCAGACCTGGGCGGACATCCGCTTCTACATCGACGGGCAACCGGCCGGCGCCGAGCGCTATACCGGCCCCGGAGCCCAGGGCAACGACAGCATCCTGACCATGGGCAAGACGGTGTCCGGCACCGCGTTCTCCGGCGTGCTGGCCGAGGTGCGCCTGTGGAACACGGCCCGCGAGGCGGCCCAGATCGGCCAGCCGGTCACCAGGCGGGAAAAGGGGCTGGTGGCCCGCTGGGCCTTCGAGGAGAACACCGGCAACGTCACCCTCGCCGCCGACGGCTCCTACCCGGCGCGCCTGCGCGGCACCCAGTGGGTGCGCGACCCCGATCCGATCGCCAGCCCGTTCCGCCTGTTCCGCAACGGCGTGCCGCTCGTCACCGAACCCGTCACGACCCCGGTCGACTATGGCGACCGGCAGCTCAGCCTGGCCGCCCGGCTGGCCGCCGGCGCGGTGACCGAGCCGTTCAGCGGCATGCTGGAGGAGGTCCGCCTCTGGCGCACGGCACGCACCGGGGAACAGATCCTCGACAACCTCTTCACCCGCCTCAAGGGCGACAAGAAGGACCTCATCGGCTACTGGCCCTTCGACCGCGACTCCACCGCCCTCACCGCCACGCAGGTCTATGACGAAGGACTGCGCGGCAACCACCTCGGCTTTCCCGCTGCGCGCCCGCGCCCGATGCTCTCCAACGCCCCCATCGCCACCGACACCGCCCAGGTACGCTCCGCGCTGGCCGCCATCCGCACCCCCTTCCACGACATGATCAGCGCCACCCCGGCCGTCGGCGAGTACGCCGACATGCAGCACACCGTCAAGGGCGAGCCGTTCGGCGTGCTCAAGCGCTGCTACGGCTACCTGCGCCAGGGCCGCTGGCACCTGGTGACCGGCTACAAGGTCGGCAACCTCGTCTCGGAGTGGGTGGGCCAGGCCCAGTTCGACCCGCAGCTCATCGGCTACATCGAGAGCGCCCCGCCGGTGCCGTCGGAGAACCTGACCGGCGCCAACTCCTTCGCCGGCGCCTCCACGGTGGAGTTCACCGAGGCCGACCAGGTCTCCTACAGCATGTCCTCCAACCGCAACAGCAGTGTCGACGCCTCCTACAAGGCGAAGTTCACCGGCGAACTGAACGCGAAAGTGATGATGATCACCGCACCGATGGGCGCCGGGGTCGCCAGGCCGATGATGGAGGTGACCTACAAGAACTCGTACTCGCTGAACCTGGAGTTCTCCAACGCCTGGTCGCAGGAGACCAAGCTCTCCCAGGGCCAGAACACCACCCGCGCCGCCAAACTGCGGCTCACCGGCCACCTGGAAGACCCCACCCAGCTGCTCAACGCCGCGGTCGGCCGCCGCTACGTGCCCGCCAATACGGGCTTCGCGCTGGTGCAGTCGGAGACGGCCGACATCTTCTCCCTGCGCCTGGCCCACACCGGCGCCCTGGTCGCCTACCGGATGGTGGCCAACCCCGACATCCCCAAAGACTGGAACATCATCTCCTTCCCGGTGAACCCCCGCTACACAAAGCAGGGCACCCTGGACGGCACGGTCGGCTTCGACGACAACGGCAAGGTCCGCGACCCCGACTACCCCGCCGCCGGCACCTACGGCTACCACAGCTTCTACAAGCCCGTCGAGGCGTACTCGCTCAAACGCCGCATCATCCGCGACCAGCAGCGGCTGCGCGCCTACTACGAGTCCATCTCCACCGAGACCCACGTCCCCGATCCGACGCACGCGCAGGCCCAGAAGCTCCTGCGGAAAATGGGCGTGACCGCCGACCCTCCCTCAGGAGGCGACCGCGACGCCGGCCGCAACTCCGCCCCCAGCGGCTACTCCCACCGCGACCTGGTCAACACCTACGTCTGGACGGCCAAGGGCGGCTTCTTCGCCGAGACCACCCAGGCCACCGACGCCGTCACCCAGACCCACAACGGCTCCTACAGCTTCAAGGGCAAGTTCGGCTTCGGCATGGAGGGCGGCCTCAAGGTCGAGGGCGCCGGCATGACCGCCGAGATGGACGCCTCCTTGGGCGGCAGCACCTCCGTGACCCGCTCCCGCGCCAAGGACGTCAGCCGCACCTTCGGCCTCACCGTCGACTGCGCCCCCTCCGGCGACCTGCAACGCTACGACAACGGCAAACCCGCCTTCACCCCCCAGGGCAAGCCCATCCTCGTCCCCGGAAAGGTGGACGCCTACCGCTTCCTCACCTTCTACCTGGGCGAGAGCAGCGCCAACTTCGACGACTTCTTCAACAAGGTCGTCGACCCGATCTGGCTCTCGAACAGCGCGGCCCCCGACGCCTCCGCCCTACGCCAGACCCGCCAGAGCACCGCCAAACCCCCCTGCTGGCGAGTCATGCACCGCGTCACCTTCATCAGCCGTCTCCTCCCACCCATCCCGGCCCCGGGCGCCCCCCCGATCGAACGCGCCATGCGCTCCGAAAACATCGCCAGCAACTACGAACTGATCCAACGCCTGGCCCCCTACACCCGCACCGCCACGGCAAGCAGTTCGGAACTCGCCAACGCCACCCGGGTCGCGCTCGCCAAGCACCTGCCCGAGCTGCTGCCGCACGCCGCCGAGGTCATCGACTACCTGATTGCTTACTACGGCCTCCAGGACTGACCCGCGCCTTCCAGCACTC
>NZ_JBEXUE010000227.1:0-15923 GCF_040614275.1 Streptosporangium sp. NPDC006013 | reverse complement strand
ACCTCACCGGTACTTCGGGTGGCGGCTGCTCGACCAGGCTCCGGCGGCGTACGGCCGTCAGCGCCAGGTCCAGCGTGTGCTGCGCCACGCCGACGCAGACCCCGGTCAGGCCGAAGAACGCCAGCGTGACGTGCTTGTTGAGCGGGTCGGCGTCGGGGTCGGCGGGCGCCTCCCTGTCGAAGGAGTACCGCTTGGGGACGAACACCGGCTCGGTGATCGAGTAGGACGAGCTGCCTGAGCCGCGCACACCGAGCGTGTGCCAGTTGTGGGCGTGCACCACCGCCTCGCGCGGCAGCCACAGGCCGAGTGTGAGCTGCTTGCCGTTCGGCCCGATCACCGGTTCGTCGCCGTCGAAGACCAGGCAGCCGCCGATGATGTGCTCGGCGACATAGCTGCCGCTGCCCCAGTCCCACCGCCCGGTGACCAGATAGCCACCCTCGGTCACCTGCGCACGGCCCTTGGGGTGGAACGCGCCGCTGGTGGGCATGTCGCGGGCCGGGTACAGCTCGTGGTACGCCTCGTCGCCGAGCCGCCCGGCGTAGAAGCCGGTGGCGTTGAGCACCCCGACGTTCCAGGCCGTGCCCGCGTCCACCCGGGCGATCTTGGCGACGACGGCCACCTGGTCGGCGAGGGGCATCTCCAGGCCGCCGAGGCGCGCGGGGAAGCCCATCTCGAACAGGCCGGCCCGACGCAGCGCCATCGCCGCCCGCTCGCTGATCCGCCCCTTGGCGTCGCCGTCGGCGGCCTCCTCTGCGACGAGGTCCAGCACCGCGTCCGCGTTGGCCAGCACCGCCTCCGCGGCCACCGGCGCACGCAGCACGGTCCCGCCGGGCAGCTCGTTGGTCGTGGTCATGACTCTCCTATCGGCCCTATCGGCCTTCTTCATCGGTTCTCGGCGGTCAGGGCGCGCGGTCATCGCAGCACGGCCGACAGGAACGCGCGGCTGCGTTCGTGGCGGGGGTTGCGCAGCACCTCGTGCGGCGGGCCCTGCTCCACGATCCGGCCGCCGTCCATGAACACCACGCGGCTCGCGACCTCGCGGGCGAAGCCCATCTCGTGCGTCACGACGATCATCGTCATCCCGCGCGCCGCGAGATCGCGCATCACGTTGAGCACCTCGCCGACCAGCTCGGGATCGAGCGCGCTGGTCGGCTCGTCGAACAGCATCACCTTCGGGCGCATCGCCAGCGCCCGCGCGATGGCCACGCGCTGCTGCTGGCCGCCGGACAGGCGCGAGGGGTAGGCGTCGGCCTTGTCGGCCAGGCCGACGGCCTCCAGCAGCTCCAGCGCGTGCGCACGGGCGACCGCCTTGTCCTCGCCGCGTACCCGCACGGGCGCGAAGGCGATGTTCTCCAGCGCCGTGATGTGCGGGAACAGGTTGAAGTGCTGGAACACCATGCCGACCTGCGTACGCTGGCGGCAGGCCGCGTTCTCCCGCAGCTCGTGCAGCCTGCCGCGGTGCACGCGGTAGCCGACGAGCGAGCCGTCCACCAGCACCAGGCCACGGTCGATGTCCTCCAGGTTGTTGACGCAGCGCAGCAGGGTGCTCTTGCCGCATCCCGAGGGCCCGATCAGGCACACCGTCTCGCCCGCGGCGACGGTGAGGTCGATGTCGAACAGGACCTGGCGGTACCCGTACGACTTGCTGACGTTCTCGATCGAGACCATCGGTCGCGCGTCACGCGACTCCGGCTCAGCTGTCATCGTTCCGCGATCCTCCGTTCGAGGGTGTACTGGCCGGCCGTCAGCAGGGCGATCACGGCGAAGTACCAGACGGTCGCGACCAGCAGCATCTCGATCGTGCGGTAGTTGGCGCCGGAGATGGCCTGCGCGACGGTGAGCAGGTCGCCGCCCCCGATCACCGACACGATCGCGGTCGCCTTGAGCATGCTGATCAGCTCATTGCCCATCGGGGGCACGATCACCCGCAGCGCCTGCGGCAGGACGATGAAGCGGGTGGTGTTCAGCGAGTTGAGCCCGAGCGCCTTGGCGGCCTCGCGCTGGCCGCGGCCGATCGCGAGCAGGCCGCCGCGTACGATCTCGGCCATGTAGCCGGAACCCGCGAGCGACAGCCCGATGACCGAGGCCGCGAACGGCGTCAGCACCTCCTGTACCGGGCGGCTGAACACCTGCAGGCCGGTGAACGGGATGCCGACGGTGATCCGGTCCACGAACAGCCCGAGGTTGCCGACGAAGATCAGCAGCAGGATCAGCGGGATGCCGCGAAAGACGAAAATGTACGCCGCCGCGGTCGCGCTGATGATCCTGCTCGGCGACATCCGCATCAGCGCGACCACCACCGCGCCGATCACGGAGAACATCATGCCCATCGCGGTCATCAGCAGCGTGCGCATCAGGCCGGCCATGATGTCGGGGTGGAAGAGGTACTCGCCGACGACCGGCCACTCGATCTTGGGGTTGGCGGCGAAGGCGTAGACCGTCAGCGTGACGACCGCCACCACCAGCACGGCGACCGCGCCGCGCCCGTAGTGCCGCACCGGCACGGCGTCCTGGCGGGCGAGCGGCGACACGCCGTCCGCGAGGCCTGGCGCCCGGGATGCCTGCTCTGTCATCACGACCGCTCAGGAGGCGGGGGTGGCCGAGGCGCCCCGCCCGGCGGGCAGGTCGGTGTAACCGTTCACCTTGATGTCCTCGGCGGGCAGCGCAGCGTCACCTGAGTCCCACTTGTCCATCACCTTCTGGTAGGCCCCTGAGCGCGCGAGCGTGCCGAGCGCTCCGGCCAGCGCGTTCGACAGCCCCGGCTGCTCCTTGGAGACCGCGATCGCCACATTGCGCTCCATGTACGGGTCGATCTGGTCGTCCGGCAGCGACACGTTCTCGAAGGCGGTGCCCGACTCCTTGGCGATGGCCCGGGTGGAGACCGTCGCGTCCATCCAGGCGTCCACGGTGCCGCCCTTGATCGCGACGATCGCGCCCTGCGCGCCCGGGTAGCCGACCGGCGTGATCGCGGGCTTGCCCTGCCCGGCGCAGAACTTCTCGCTGTTGCCCTTGACCACGGCCTCCTGCTGGCTGCCGCTCGGCACGCCGATCTTCAGGCCGCAGGCGTCCGAGAGGCTCTTGATCCCGTGCGGGTTGCCATCCTTGACGAGCACGGACATCGGCGAGCGGTAGAAGCCGACGAGGTCGACCACCTGCTCGCGTTCCTTGCCGTCGCTGACCTGCCCGAACAGCGCGTCGACGTTGCCGCTCTGCAGTCCGGGCAGCTGCGCGGGCCATTGCAGGTTCTTCCACACCGGCGTCACGCCCAGGACCTCGCCGAGCGCGACCGCGAGGTCGGGGGTGATCCCGACCGGCTTGGAGGTGTCGCCGGGCTCGATCCCGATGATCGGTGGTGTCTCCCACAGCGCCCCGAACACGATCTGCTTGTTCTGCTTGATCCGGTCGGGCAACTGATCGTGCAGCGCCTGGTCGAACGCCGCCGAGGCCGCGGCTGATGCTGAGGCTTGTGCCGGTTCACTCTCGGACGAGTCGCTCCCGCAACCGCCGATTCCGATTGCCAGCGCGAATGTGGCAGAACAAGCCACCAGGGCGCGCACCGAACCACGTTTCGTGGTTTGCACTGTTTTAGTGACCGGCACAGCTCACTCCTCCCTAAAGGTGACCTTTCGGACACCGAGAGCAGAGACATTACATAGGAGCGATCTGCACTGACAAGTGTTTGGCTCGGGATCGTTCCCATGGGCCCGACGGCCGGGTCGCGGCCGATCAAGTCGGGTCCGGAATCGTGGTGGCCTGCCCTGTAATCCCAGTATTCGCATCGCCTGGGCGACCCGTCGGCGTCCGCACCGCTCACCCTCGCGCTGAAACACGGCGCGAAATGCAAGCAGCCACCCCGTCACCGGCAAGTTTCATGAAACTTGCTGAAAGCTCTTGAGATTCTTGCAGAGGTCGAAGATCGTTCTGCTACACGGACGGCCGCCCCCTGCCCCGAAGCGCATCTTCGTCCTCGAAAGTAGGCCCATCCCCCGTGGAACGAGCCAGGTCACACCTGCGCAGCAGAATCCGTCATGCCCTCCTCGCCACCGCGGTCGCCGCACTCGGCATCACCCCGGTGACCGCCATGGTCGACGCGATGTCGTCCTTGCCGGCGATGTTCACCCACCGCCTCACCTTGAAGGTGGCCGACAAGGTCTGGGCCGTTGACGGGACCCCGGCCGACTCGGTCCTGTTCGGCCTCGGCCACGTCCTCGCGGGCGGCAAGGTCGACCTGGTCGTCTCCGGAGCCAACTTCGGGCAGAACGTCGGCGGCATCGTCAACAACTCCGGCACCGTCGGCGCGGCGGTCACGGCGACTGCTATTCGGAGACCGGGTGGCGGGCTTTCAGGAGGGAGAGGAAGGCGCGGAACAGCCCCGGCATGTCGATCTCGTCGGGGGCGAGCAGCCACTGGAGCTGGAGTCCGTCCATCACCGCGAACATCAGCGGCGCGGCCTGCTCGGGTGTGAGGCCGGCGGGCAACTCGTCGCCGAGCTCGGCGCGGATCACCTCGGCCATCCAGGCGCGGGAGGTTCCGTAGCGCTCCTTGAAGAAATCCCTGGCCGGGTGGTCCTCGATCACGCTCTCCGCGGAGAGCACGGTGAAGGACTGCACGATGCCGCGGCGCTGTGCGTTGTACTCGACCAGCGCGGCCACGGTGTCCAGCGTGATCGTTCCTCCCTCACCGGGCAGCACGAGCACGTCGAGGTTGCGCTCGTCGCGCAACTGCAGAACCTCGGCGAGCAGCCGATCCTTGCTCGGGAAGTAATGCAGCACCCCCTGCTGGCTGAGGCCCACCCGCTCGGCGATCGACGCGATCGACGCCCCCGTGTAGCCGCGTTCGGCGAACACGTCGAGCGCGGCCAGCAGGATCTCCTCCCGCCGGCTCTCGCGCGATCCTCGGCGTCGCACCATGCGTCAACTCCTCTCGTCGCGGCGAGCCTAACGCGATCAGCAAGAATAACAATTACATATCATGACCTACCGACTATTCGGTAACTGCGGGCATACTCCCGAGGGAAAGCGCGTACAGCGAGGCTCAAGGAGATCACGTGGCCGGACCCCTCGTCGTCGGTCCAGGGAGGCCCGGCGTTCTCCCGGCCACCGCACGCGCTGGTTTCGCGCGCCGCCTCGCCCTCGCCGGCCCCGGTTCCCCGGCGACGCTCCGCGCGACCGCCGGAGGAACCGGCCCGCACTCTTCCTCTTCGCCTCGATCCGCGTGATCGTGGGCACAGTTCTGGTCACCCGCATCAAGGAGGTTCGCTGACCGTGTCGGGAATCGAGCACGACGACATCGTGGAACAGGCGCTGAGCAAACTCGACCTGGACACCAAGGCGCGCATCCTGGCCGGTCAGGACATGTGGAGCCTGCCCGCGGCGCCCGGCGTCGGCCTCGATGCGATCGTCATGTCGGACGGGCCGATCGGCGTCCGAGGCGCCAGGTGGACGGCCGACGACCCGTCCATCGCCCTGCCGAGCCCGACCGCCCTGGCCGCGACCTGGGATGTGGCGCTGGCCCGCCGCGTCGGCAACCTGCTGGCCCAGGAGGCCCGCCGCAAGGGCGTTCACGTGCTGCTGGCACCGACCGTCAACCTGCACCGCTCCCCCCTCGGCGGCCGGCACTTCGAGTGCTACTCCGAGGACCCGATGCTGAGCGGCGAGATCGCCGCCGCTTACGTCACCGGAGTCCAGGAGGGCGGGGTCGCCGCCGTGGTCAAGCACTTCGTGGCCAACGACTTCGAGACCGAGCGGATGACCGCCAACGTCCTGGTCGGCGAGCGCGCCCTGCGCGAGCTCTACCTGGCCCCCTTCGAGCTCGTGGTGAAGAAGGCGGGGCCGTTCGGCGTCATGGCGGCCTACAACAGCGTCAACGGGCCCACCATGACAGAACATGACGAGCTGCAGAACAAGGTCCTGCGCGACGAGTGGGGTTTCGACGGCGTCATCGTCTCCGACTGGACGGCCGCCCGCGACACGATCCGCGCCGCGCTCGGCGGGCTCGACATCGCCATGCCCGGCCCCGGCACCGTGTACGGCCCGGCGCTCGCGGCGGCCGTACGCGCCGGAGAGCTGGACGAGGAGGTCGTGGACGAGCACGCACGCCGGGTGCTGACCCTGGCCCGCCGGGTGGGCGCCCTGGAGGGCGCGTCCCGCGCCGAACCCCTTCCGGCCGCCGACGGGGAGGCGCTGGCCCGTGAGGTCGCGGCGGCGTCGTTCACGCTGGTGCGCAACGACGGCGTCCTGCCGTTCGGCCCGGACACGAGCGTGGCCCTCATCGGAGGAGCGGCGAAGGAGGCCCGCGTGATGGGCGGGGGCAGCGCGCAGGTCTTCCCCTCCCATGTCGTGTCACCGTACGACGGGCTCGCGTCCGCAGGGATCCGGATGACGTACGCCCGCGGGGCCGACCCCAGCAACAGGTTCAACCCGGCGCGCTTCCCGCTGCGCGCGGTCTGCCGGGCGGAGGACGGGCGGGTGCTCGGCGATTTCCCGCTGTCCGAGGGGGTGATCCAGTGGCTCGGCGAGATGCCGGAAGGCGTGGCCTTCCAAGAGCTGCGCAGCGTCGAGATCACCGGCACGTTCACTCCCGCGGTCGGCGGCGTGCACCGGCTCTCGATCGAGGGGGTCGGCCGCTTCCGGCTCGTCGTCGGCGGGCAGGCCCGCTTCGACGGGACGATGGTCCCGGAGGGCGATGACCCGATCGCGTTGTTCATGATGCCGCCGCGCACCGTCGTCGACGTGGAGCTGCGCGCCGGGGAGCCGGTCGACGTCCGCCTCGAGCACGCGCTGCCCCGGTCCGGCCTGCTGTCGTTCCCCTTCGTCGGCGCCACGCTCGGTCACCGGGAGCCGTCGCCCGGTTCGGACGAGCTGATCGAGGAGGCCGTACGGGTCGCCTCGGCGGCGGACGTCGCCGTGGTCGTCGTGGCCACGACCAAGGAGGTGGAGAGCGAGGGCTTCGACCGCACGTCGCTGAAGCTGCCCGGCCGCCAGGACGAGCTGGTGTCCCGGGTGGCCGCCGCCAACCCGCAGACGGTCGTCGTGGTCAACGCCGGCTCCCCGGTGGAGATGCCGTGGCGGGAAGAGGTCGCGGCCATCCTGCTCACCTGGTTCCCCGGCCAGGAGGGTGGCCACGCGCTGGCCGACGTGGTGCTCGGCCGTACGGAGCCGGGCGGCCGCCTGCCGACCACCTGGCCCGGCGTGCTCGAGGAGTGTCCGGTCATCGACGTCACCCCCGTCGACGGTGTGCTGCGGTACGAGGAGGGCGTCTTCGTCGGCTACCGCGCCTGGGAGCGGTCGGGGACGGCTCCCGCCTACGGGTTCGGAGCCGGTCTCGGATACACGACCTGGCACTACGAGTCCGCCGGGTACACCGACGGGACGCTCACCGCCCGGGTGCGCAACACCGGCGACCGTCCCGGCCGCGAGGTGGTGCAGGTCTACCTGGCACCCGCGGTGCCCGACGAGTCCCGGCCCGCCCGCTGGCTGGTCGGGTTCGCCGTCGCCGAGGCCGGCCCCGGCGAGACCGCCGAGGTGTCCGTCGAGATCCCGCGTCGCGCGGCCGAGGTCTGGAGCGAGCACGGATGGCGCCTGGTCTCCGGGGGCTACGTACTCCAGACCGGGCATTCACTCGACGACATCCGCCTCACCACCGCCATACCCCTGTAGGAGAGCACAGCGAGGTTCTCCCGCGTACGCGGTGGCGGCCCGCTGGGGCATTCAGTGCCCCAGCGGTTTCAGCGAGCTCTTCGAGGCCGGGCCCGGCGTCCCACCCTGCGGGTTCCGAGACCGATTCCGCCTGAGCGTCACCCAGGAGTGAGCGGGGACACCGCCGGCCGCCGGCTGGGAAAGACCGAAGACGCGCGGATCTGGAAGTCGGCCGAGAAGAGGCGACCGTGGTCACCCTCACGCCCTTCGATGCGGTCGACGAGCAGTTCCACCGCCGCCCGGGCGGTCTCGCCGGGCAGGAAGCTGAGCGTGCTGAATGGAAGGGCTGTTGCCGCCTCCGATCCCGGGCCGGACCGGTACAGGCGACGGCGTCCCGGCTCACCCCGGCACCGTACTCGGGTCACCGGTGACAGTGGAAATGTAAGCGACGGCTCTGTTACCGGCAAGTTTCATAAATCTTGCTGAAAGCTCTTGAAATTCTTGCAGAGATCAAAGATTGTTCTGCTAGATGGACGGCCGTCCCCTGCCCCAAAGCGCACCTTCGTCCTCGGAAGTAGGTCCATCCCCCCATGGAACGAGCTAGGTCACGCCTGCGCAGCAGGATCCGTCATGTCCTCCTCGCCGCCGCGGTCGCCGCACTCGGCATCACCCCGGTGACCGCCGTGGTCGCCACATCTCCCGCGAACGCCGCCGTCACGCTGAACGACAGCGAGGTGACGGCCAGCCTGTGGGAATGGAACTGGAAGTCGGTCTCCGCGGCGTGTACGAACCATCTCGGACCGGCCGGATACGGCGCGGTCCAGGTCGCGCCGCCGCAGGAGTCGGTCAGCCTCCCCAACAGCAGTGACGGGGTGCATCCGTGGTACGAGGTGTACCAGCCGGTCTCCTACAGGCTCGACTCCCGGTTCGGTAACCGGGCCCAGTTCGCCTCGATGGTGACGGCCTGCCACAACGCGGGCGTACGTGTCTACGTGGACGCGGTCGTCAACCACATGGCGGGGACGAACAACCCCGGCGGCGTGACCGGCTACGCCGGAACGTCCTTCACCGGTTACAACTACCCGGCCGTCCCCTATGGGAATGGCGACTTCCACCGCCCCGGGGACAACTGCCCGACCAGCGGCGGAATCAACGACTGGAACGACGAGTCCCAGGTGACCAGCTGCGAGCTGCTGTCGCTGTCGGACCTGTACACCGAGAAGGAGTCTGTCCGCAACAAGATCGCGGCCTACTTGAACGACCTGATCGGGCTCGGCGTGGACGGGTTCCGCGTTGACGCGGTCAAGCACATGAAGAAGGCCGACTTCGCGGCGATCCTCGGCAAGCTGAACAACACCGTCGCGGAGAACAAGCGCCCGTACGTCGCCCAGGAGATCTTCGACGGCGCCAGCAACGACGCGCTGAAGGCGCGGGCCTTCATCGGCAACGGCGACATCCTGGACTTCGCCTACGCCAAGGGCGTCAAGGCCCAGTTCCAGGGGTCGATCTCCAACCTCGGGAGCATCGGAAGCTGGAACCTGGACGCGCCCAGCGCCAACGTCTTCGCCATGGTCACCAACCACGACCTCGAACGCGACGGAGTCACCCTCTCCTGGCGCAACGGCACCGACTACACCCTCGCCAACTACTTCGTGCTGGCCTACCCGCACGGCAAGCCCTCGGTCTACGACAGCTTCACCTACACCAACCGCAACCAGTCCCCGCCCTCCGACGGCAACGGATTCGTCACCGACACCTCCTGCGGCAGCAGCTGGAACTGCCTGACCCAGTCCACCGGGATCAAGGGCATGGTCGGCTGGGCCAACGCCGCCAGGTCCGTCAAGACCGTCTCGGACTTCAAGGCCGTCAACAGCAACGTCATCGGCTTCCACCGCGGCGACCGCGCCTGGATCGGCATCAACGACTCCGGCAGCGCCGCCACCGCGCAGTTCACCACCGGCCTGGCCGACGGCGAGTACTGCGACGTCATCTCCGGCGCCGCCACCACCACCGGCTGCACCGGCACGAAGATCACGGTCTCCGGCGGCCAGGCCACCGTGACCATCCCCGCCAACAACGCGGTCGCGATCCACGTCAACGCCAAGGCGGACATCACCAAGATCGCGACGACCTTCAACGTCACCGCCGACCTCGAATCCGGGCAGACCCTGCACGTCGTCGGGAACATCCCGGCCCTCGGCGGCGGCGACAACGCCGGCTCCGTCGCGCTCGTCGCCGCCCCCGGCGGCGGCTACACCGGCGTCGTCCAGCTGCCCGCCTCCACTGCCATCTCCTACAAGTACCTGATCAAGGAAGGCGCGACGGTCGCCCAGGCCGAAGTGGCCGACCGAACCTTCACCACCCCGGCGAGCGGCACCGCCACCCGGACCGACACCTACGTGCCGGCCCCCGCCAGCGACAAGATCGCCACCACGTTCACCGTCACCGCCACCGCGGCCCCCGACCAGAACCTCTACGTCGTCGGCGGCATCCCGGCCCTCGGCTCATGGGCCCCGGCCAGTGCGATCAAGCTGACCGCGCAGGGCAACAACCTGTACTCCGGAGTCATCGACCTGCCCAAGTCCACCGCGGTGGAGTACAAGTTCATCAAGAAGACCACCGCCGGCGCCGTCACCTGGGAGTCCGGCGCCAACCGGACCCTCAGCACCCCCGCGAGCGGGACCCACGCCGTCACCGAGACCTTCCGCGGCGACACCGCCTCGCAGATCGCCGCCTCCTTCAACGCCAACGTCACCACCTACTACGGCCAGAACGTCTTCGTCGTCGGCAACATCCCCGCCCTCGGCGGCTGGGACCCCGGCCAGGCAATCGCCCTGTCCTCGGCCGACTATCCGATCTGGCGGGTAGCGGTCAACCTGCCCCCCAACACCGCCGTCGAGTACAAGTACATCAAGAAGAACCCCGACGGCGCCGTCACCTGGGAGTCCGGCGCCAACCGGACCCTCACCACCCCGGCCACCGGCACCCACACCAGCAACGACACCTGGAAGTAGCCCTCCGTCAGACCGACGGCGGCCGGACCTTCACGGACCGGCCGCCGTCGGCGTTGACAGCACGGAGCACCCGTGACCTGCCGGCCTGTTTCCGGAAAGCGGGAGCATGGCCTCCACCTGCGTCCCTGGCCCGGCGTCGGTGCCGGTCGCGAGGGCCTGGGTGATCAGACAGGTGCCGCTCAGCTCGGCGGCGCGCTCGCGCATCGAGGCGAAGCCGACGCCGGAACGCCGGTGCCCGGGCAGCCCCTTGCCGTCGTCGCGCACCCGCACGACCAGCGCGTGCTCCGAGCGGGCCAGCGTGACGGTGGCCCAGGTGGCGTCGGCGTGCTTGCGCACGTTGGTCAGCGCCTCCTGCGCGATCCGGTACGCCGCCACCTCCACCGCCGCCGGCAGGTCGCGGGTCTCGCCCTCCGCCTCGACCTGGACGGGCGGCCCCGGCTCCGCGGCGAGCGCGCGCACCGCCCCGAGCAGGCCCAGGTCGTCCAGGCTGGGCGGGCGCAGGCCGTAGACCAGCTCGTGAACCTCCTGGCTGACCGCCTCCATACTGCTGCGCAGGTCCCGCAGCATCCGGTCGGCCGAGGACGGCGCCTCGCGCAGGCGCAGCCGGGCCATGTTCAGTGACATCGACATGTTGGTGAGCGCCTGGCCGAGGCCGTCATGCAGGTCACGGCGGAGCCTGCGCCGCTCCTCCTCGCGTGCGCTCAGGATGCGCTCCCGGGAACGCTGCAGGTCGGCCACCATCAGCACGGCGTGCGCGACGTCCGCAACGTAAAGGGTCGCCACCCCGATCAGCCGCTCGGTGTAGGCGACGGAGAAGCGGCGCGGTCCGGGCGGCCCGATCAGCATCCGGCCGACCGGCTCGCCATGCCACACCAGCGGCACGACGCGCGGGTCCGGCCCGGCCACGCCCAGCTCCACCCGCATGCCCGCCGTACCGACCTCGACGACGACGCCGGTAACGCCGAGGCCGTCGTGCACCACCGCCGTGACGGCGGCCAGCGCGTTTACCGGCTCGGTCTCGGCGACCTCGCGCGCCAGCCTCCTGGCCAGTTCTTCGGGCCGGCCGTGCTTGCCGTACAGCATCACGTCAGTGAGGCGGCGCAGGCGCGTGCGCAGCGGCTGGAAGAACGCGCCTGCCACCAGCGCGGCGGTCAGTCCCGCCACCTGGTCGTAGCCCGACACCAGCAGCGCGGCCAGGGCACCGGTGCCGAAGTACACCGCGCCGACCGCAACGATCAGGCCGGTCGCGATGACGGTCCGGCTAATGACGGTGTCGATGCCATACAGGCGGTATCGCAGCACCGCGAACGCGATCGCCACCGGAATCAGCCCGGTCCAGATCGTCACCGGCAGCCAGTAGTCCCCGCCGAGCAGCAGGAACAGCGTATAGATGACGAACGCGATCAGCGGCCAGGCGATCTGCCTGCGCGCCGCCGAGGCCGCGTGCCGCAGCCGCACCAGCAGAGAGAGCACAGCAAGCACCACACAGGCGTTGATCAGCAGAGCCAGTGAGCGCACCAACGCCGTGTGGTAGGGAGCCAGGGCCTCGATCGCCAGCGGATTCGGAATGACCTCCGGCCAGCGGTAGGTGCTCGCGGGCGGCGTCGGCCGCACGATGTTGCGCACGCCGTCGATGACGGTCGCAGCCACACCGGCGATCGCCACCGGCAGCCAGCGGCGGGAGGGCAGGCGGTCGTCCGGTGAGAGCAGCGGCATGAGGATCCCCAGCGTGCACCCCCCGACCGTCCAGCCCGCGACGGCCAGGATGCGCAGCCACCCCGCGCTCTCCAGATCGCCGGCCGACGCCTGCATGAGCTGCAGCCCGGTCGTCATCACATTGACCGCGCAGGCGAGGCCGCCGACACACATCAGCCAGGCCAGCTTCAGACGGGGACGGTACGCGATCAGGAACGCGCCGATCAGCGGGAACGTCAGGCCCGCGCCGTGGTCAGGCGCCGTGGGCGGCCACGGCGCCCACTCCTTCGGCACCGATAACTGGATCGCGGTGCCGGCCACGGTCAGCGACACCGACAGCACGGCCAGCACGGCGGACACCCCCCGCGCCCACGCCACCCACCGGGCGTCCATGCGGCCCGCGCCCGGCTCACCGCCCTCGCCTGGGCACACGTTCGCAGCCACGTTCCCATTCGCGGACGCCGTGCCGCCTGCCCGCGCCGGCACCCGCTTCGCGGCCGCCAACGCCCGGCTCGCACCGGCGTCCCCGCCTGCCTTCACTGCTTGCATCTCCTCCCCCTGGAAACCTCAGCGCCCGTAGCCGGCGGATCGACCAGGCCGGACTCGTAGGCGATCACCACGAGCCGCGTCTGAGACCTCAAACGATCATTGGGAGGGGACGCCTCCTTCCCTGCCGATCCACTCTCTCAGGCATTTCCTCCCACCGCGCCGCCTCACCCGCGCGGTGGAGCGGGCTCGCGCCAAGCTTGAGCGTTCCGCACTCGCGACGGCGTTCTGCGGGCCGACCTTCACGATCACCGACCTCCAGGAGGTGTACGAGGCGGTACGGGGGCCGGCGCGATCCCGGGAACTTCTATCGCAAGGTCCAGAAGACCGATGGATTCATCGTCGCGGCCGGTTCTGCGTGGAAGTCCGCGACCGAGCGACCGGCCCGACTGTTCAAGGCCTGCCCGCGCAAGGTTCTACATCCACCGATGGTCCGGCCCGCCCGGTCGTCGACACAGAAGGAGCAGTGAAGTGAGCCGCCACCCGCCGACGGCCGACCTCACGGAGGCGCTCGCCGACTTTCGCACCCGGCTCCAGCCGGTCACCTGGACGAGGACGCCCATGCAGCTCGGCAGGGTCCTCCAGGAGGACTCACATGCCGCCTGAGCTGCACGGGCGAGGTTTTCGGCCACGATGCCACGTCACCAGGGGAGGAGCACCGCGACGGTGAGCGCGACACCGCTTCCGGCCGAGTCGTTCTGATCCGTTCTCGCCACGCCGTGAGCGTGTCAGGGGCCGTCCGCGCGGGACGGCCCCTGAGGGTGTTACCGCGTCGTGCAGACGGTTCCGTTGAGGGTGAAGACGGCGGGGAGGACGTTCGGGCCGCTGTAGTTGCCGACGAAGCCGATCGTGGTCGACGCGCCGGTGGGCAGCGAGCCGTTGCCGGGCTCGTTGACGACCTTGACGTTCGAGCCGTTCTGCGTCCAGACGGCGCTCCAGCCGCTGCCCAGGCTCTGCCACGTCCTGGGCCAGCTGAAGTTCAGGGTCCAGCCGTTGATCGGCGCGCCGTTGTTGGTGATGTCGATGGCGCCGACATAGCCGTTGCCCCAGTCGGTCTGGTTGTTCAGCCGGACCGCGCAGGAACTGGAGGCGGGCGTGCCGGTCGTGAACGTGAGGGGCGGGGAGGCCGGCGAGACACCGCCGCCGCCATCCCTCGCGATCACGTTGACCGTATAGCGCGTGCCCGGCTTGAGGTTGCCGACGGTGAAGGAGTTGCCGGCGGTCTCACCGAGCTGCTCGCCGACGGCTCCGTTGTGGCGGTGGACCTCGTACTTCACGATCGGACGCGTCCCAGCGGAGGCGGCGGGCCAGGAGATCGTGGCGGTCTTGTCCGTCACGTTCGAGACCGTCGGCTGCCCCGGCGCGCCCGGCAGCCCGGTCTGGGCCGAGGCGGGACGCACCACGATCGTGGTCAGCGACAGCGGCGGCAGCGTCCGGCTGGTCGCGCTCCCCGAGGTCGAGCCGGCGAGGTCGGTGGCACCGTTGGTGTGGGTCAGCACGGCCGGCGCCCCGGAGGCCGGGCTGAAGCCGGAATAGTCGATCGTGACGGGGAGCGACGTGTCGGACGAGGTATTGATCAACAGGACCGCCAGATCGCCGTTGG
Organism: Streptosporangium sp. NPDC006013; assembly: GCF_040614275.1. Classification (NCBI taxonomy): domain Bacteria; kingdom Bacillati; phylum Actinomycetota; class Actinomycetes; order Streptosporangiales; family Streptosporangiaceae; genus Streptosporangium; species Streptosporangium sp. NPDC006013. Next base: position 1,428 of record NZ_JBEXUE010000227.1, on the reverse strand, counting down.
GACGGCGGACGGCGTGCGCGCTGACCTTCGCCTGGTCGCTGGCGGCCCCGACGAACCGATCACCCGCCCGGGCGAACGCGCTCACCATCCGCAGCGCGTAGTACGGCGCGAAGGGCGTGTTCATCGCCGGCTCGCACACGCTGCCGTCGGAGGTGCACGTCCCGCTCGACAGCAGGCCGAAATCGCCGTAGTCGGTATGTCCCTCGACCTGTGTGACCTTGCCGATGCCGTTGTGGGTGTTCCACCAGTCGACGGTGAACACGCCGCCTGCGAGAAGCGTCGCGTAGGCGTCGGCGGCGGCGAGCGCACCGGGCTGGGTGTTCGTGCCGTTGCTGCTGGTCCCGGTGTTGAACTCGGTCATCGAGATGCCGATCCGCTCCGACCCGGGCCCCGCGTACTCGGTGATCTGCCGGCGGGTGAGATGGATCATGTCGGGGACCTGACCGGCCCTGTCGAAGGCGCCGGGGTACCAGTGCAGGATCACAAAGTCGATCTTCGGCCCGGCGATCGACAGGACCACCTTGTTCCAGGTTCCTTCGTCACCGCCGGCGACCAGCCCGTCCGGCCAGTTGGCGGGCGTGGTCAGGACCGCGCCGATCTTGATGTCCGGGTCGACCGCCTTCATCGCATCGGCGTACGCGACGACGTGGCGGGCGTACTCGGCCGGGCTCTTGTCGGCGTGGTCGTCCGCCTCCCAGGGGTCGCCGTAGTGACCGTTGCCGTAGTTCTCGTTGCCGATCTCCCAGTACTTGACGCCGTAGGACTTGGTGACGTTGGCGTAGCGGACCCAGGCGGCGGCCTCGGCGGCGGTGCCGGTGCCGTAGTTGGCGGTCACCATCGCCTGCGCCCCGGTGCGCCGCACGCCGCGCATGAAGGTGTCGAAGTCGGTGTTGGGAGCCACGTAGCCGCCGGGAGCGGTGTGGTCGGCCCAGTGGTAGATGTCGGAGTAGGAGCCGCCGGGATAGCGCAGCAGCTTCACGCCCGCGTTCTTGAGCCGGTCGGCGGTCTCGTCGGTGCCCAGCTGGCTGTCCCAGATCGCGTGGTTGGCGCCGATACCGGTTTCGGGGACGGTGGCGAGTGCGGCACGTGCGTTGACGGTCACCGTGACCGGGGTGACGTCGTCGGCGGCGTACGCGGTGGGAACGTTCAGTGCGGCCAGCGTCAGCAGGACGGCGGACGCGACCCGTAACGGGACTTTGGGCATCGGCACACCTCAGTCATAGGTAGCGGAATTCAGTCGACGCCCCCTCCTGACCAGGGAGGCACCATGATCTTGTGGGCTGGCGCCACGCGCGTCAACCGCCGGTGAAAGTTTCAGCCGGTGCGGTTGGGGGCGGCGATCGCTACCCTCGGTGACCTGGGGTTTTCGGCTTTGCGGCCCGATCCGCGGCGGTCGGTGTCCCCGGGCCCGCCGCCGGAGCGGCCGGC
>NZ_JBEXUE010000226.1:0-15926 GCF_040614275.1 Streptosporangium sp. NPDC006013 | reverse complement strand
CCAGTCGATGGTGCTGAACTGGGGCTCTCCGACGTTCTTGAGCTGCTTCAGGCCGCGCCAGGTGATCACGGCGGCGATGGGGAGCACCACGGCGAACAGCAGCCGCCAGGACCCGAATTGGAGGATCACCCCCGAGACCGTCGGGCCCATGGCGGGCGCGACCGAGATGGCCAGGGAGACGTTGCCCATCACCCGGCCCCGGTCCGTCTCGGGCACCACCTGCATCAGCGTGGTCATCAGCAGCGGCATCATCACAGCCGTCCCGGACGCCTGGATGATGCGGGCGCCCAGCAGCACCTCGAACGACGGCGCGACGGCGGCCAACGCCGTGCCGAGCAGGAACAGGCCCATCGCGGTGGTGTACGCGCTGCGGGTGGACACCCGCTGCAGGAACCATCCGGTGATCGGGATGACAGCGGCCATGGTCAGCATGAAGGCGGTCGAGAGCCACTGCGCGGTCTGCTCGGTGATGTGCAGCGCGCTCATCAGCCGCGGGATCGCGTTGATCATGATCGTCTCGTTGAGGATGACCACGAATGTGGCGAGCACCAGCAGCCGGATCACGGCCGGGGTGCGACCTGAAACGGCGGTCGCGGGCTTGGCGGGTGAATCGAGCTGTGGGCTGGGCACGGCACCTCAATCGGGGTTGTCGGACATGACGTGGTCATGGCTGGTGTCTCAGCCTTGGGTCTCACAAGAAGTTGTGGCCATGCAAAGAATGACCGGCACCACCGACAAAACTCATCGCCCGTCCCCAGCATTCCGGCAAGTGGTGTGAAATGTCACCCAGTTTTCACCGGCGGACGACGATCTTCAGATCACGCGAAGGAGCACCCGAATCGCTGTCGATCGACACCGACGAAGGTCTTCCAGGATCCTCCTGGGAGACTTTTCGTGGTGAGTCTCGCGGATTCACCACTCGGGAAGCTCGTGCGCGTCGGAATAGAGCATGATGATCTTTTCCAGCAGCTCAGGGCTGTCCGTCCGCACATCCCAGCGGCCGCTGTCGAACGCTCGGATTCTCACCTCCGGCGCCGACGGACTGTCGCCGTAGCCCACCGGCTCTCCGTCGATGAGCTGACCGTCCCCGCTGAACAGGTCGATGAGATGCCTCGTGGTCACCAGTGAGTTCGCCGTGGCCTCGACGATCGCCTCAGTCTCCGGAGAGACGAGCCGGTCGAGGAAACCGAGGTCCACGTCCTGAAGCAAGGTCCTGCCCCTTGGTCCGGGTAACCCGCTAATCCGCAGGGAAGGGCGGATGCCTCGTCAGCGGCGTCTCGCCCTGCTCAGATCGCGTAAGACGGTGTTGCTGTATGGACCGCTGCGCCCCCTTCCGTGAAGGCAACCGGGACGGGGTTCACTTCATCGGTTCCATGCCTTCCGGTAGAGCCAGGATGCCTACGTCGGGTCAGTCCGCGGGGGCCGGTTCGACATGGTGATCGTTGTAGGGGTACTGGTCATCGCCGTGATCGACGATGGTGCTGCATCGGTACCGGACAAGCTCGGTCATCGACGCCGGGTCGAGGTCCTCCTCGTCGTCTCCCTCCTCGTAGTCACTCGGATCCAGGACCGCGTCCACGTTGTAGTGCAACCGGTCGTCGATCAGGTAGTCGCGGCGGAAGTCGGTCGCCCACTGCGAGTTGTGTCCCCACCCGTGCGAGGGGTCGTTGGTGGATCGTGACCGGCGCCAGAAGGTCCAGTACAGGGTGGATCGGTCTGCGACCCCCGCGATCAGATGTCTCGCCCCGGCGGTGACGACCACCCCGGCCCGCGTCAGCAGCATCGAGCCCATCATGTAGCCGGGCCAGCGCTCCTCAACGATCGAGGGCGGCTCTCCGGGGTCACCGGCCTGCCGTACCTCGACGATCTCGTGGAAGAACGGGTGGAACCCCCGCCGGCCGATCCGGTCCGCGCCCAGCGCCTCGCAGAAGGCGGGATAGACGCCGACCGGCGGGTACCACGCGTCCGGGGCCGCTGCCGGATCGTCCGCGGGATCCTGGTAGTTCAGGATGAGCAGGTCGAGGATGCGGCTCACCGCGTACAGCCGTACCAGCGGGCTGTAGCCCCACTTGGGAGGTGCCCCCAGGGGGATCAGGTGACTTTCCGGCCGGCCCGCCTCCTGTACTTCCGCCACGTACGCCGGATGCTCGTCCAGCCACCGTCGCAGCTCATCGACCAGCCCGGCGTTCTCACCTCCGTGGCTGAGGGTGTTCTCGTACAGGGCACGCCAGTCGTTATCCAAGTAGACATCGTCGTTCATGCGCCCCAGAGTCCGGTGAGACGACGCTTCCCGGCATCCGCCGCGAGGGTGACCGAGACGGAGGACTCTCTTCCGTTGCCCGGACCATGCGCCCCGGTGCTCCGGGAGCATCGGCGGATCCAGGACAAACCCATGAGAACGCCAGGAAGAAACGGCAGGCGAGGTGGGCAGGCCCCACCTCAGCGCCACCGGCGGCATGACCCTCCGATTTTCAGGTGGGCCGATCGCGCAGTTCGGATGTCGAGAACCGCGGTCAGCGGGGTGTGGACGGCGGCATGAGTGTGCTCGCGAGTGGGGGCGTTACTGTCGGTGCCGCTGTCACCGCTCTTCCGGAACCATGACGCCTGTCCGCTACCGTCGCCCGAGTCGATCCACTGGCGAGAGCCGGGAACGGAGCGCTCCTCGCCCTCGCCGCCTTCGAAGGATTCGTGGCGGTTCTCATTCTCCTGGACGGCGCAACCCTCGGAGACGAACTCCACCTGGACGCGACCATGATGATCCGGTGGCACCTGCTCGTCGCAGCGATGTTCGTCATCGCGACCACTTTCCGGAAGCAAGCCCCCTCCGCCAAGTGGCCGCTTACCCGGGCGCCCGGCGCGGGGAGTTGCTCAACCTGCGTTGGTCAGACGTCGACCTCGACGGCAAGCAGGTCACCATCACCGGCTCGGCCGCGTTCGTCGACGGCGAGCGGATCGAGGGAACCACCAAGAGCGGCCGGAAGCGCATCGTCAGCCTCGACGACGGAACGATCAGGGTCCTGAAGGCGCAGCGGAGCAAGCAGGCTGCCGACAGGAGTGGAAGGGAACGAGCGACCACGTGTTCACGACCGGCTGGGGTGAGCCGATCCATCCCGACACGGTCAACTCGCTCACCGCAACCATGATTGGAGGTTGTTCCTGTGGTGTCCACGGATTTGCCGTCTCAGCCACCGGTGGTGGCTGAACGCCCCCGGCCGTGGCGGCTTCAGTCGCAGGGATACGTGGCCATCCTCGGCGGGGTTGCCGCCGTCACCGTCATCGCGCTGATGAACGCCGCTCGCCTCGATGTACCGAAGAGGGGCAGAGTACTCATTGCCGGCGCCGGTCTTCTCGGACTGATCGTGAATGTAGTCATGATCTGGGATACCAGGGTGAGCCTCGACGCCTACACCGTGTTGTCAGTGTTGCTCGCACTGGTCGTTCATATCGTTCAAGTGGACATACAGAGACCACACGATCGGGGAGCCCTGCTGCTGTCCAGAGGGAAAGATCATGCGCCGATGTGGCTAGCCGGTGCAGTCGCCATCCTGGCCGGCGGCATACTCCAACACCTCATAGTGACGACGCTCGAAGGGTGATGGGAGCCGACCTGTCAGCAAGGGTGTTAGCAAGAAGCTCGAACGATCAAGCAACCAAGAAGGCCCCTGACGGCGTAATGCCTGTTCAGGGGCCTTCTTGCATATGTGCGGCCAGAGGTACTCGAAACCCCGACCTTCTGATCCATAAAGGAAGATCCAACATCCTCACGTCATGCTGTTGACCAGGCGTTGGCCCGAAGACCAGAGGCGTATCGAGTTGGCGTGGGGTCACATTGAAGAGCGATCATGCTATCGAGCTGCCCCGCGCCCCTAGCCCCAGGGTTATTGACCGAGGCCGCCGAGGCCACCAAGCTTGCTGAGAAGGTCTTGAGGGTTCAAACCGAGCTTGGACAGCTGTTCCGCGTGCTGGTCGGTATCGATCTGCGGGGGCAGGCTCTTGTCGGCTTGCTGCGCCAGGGCGTTGTCGCCGCGGGACCGGAGGAGCTCAACGATTTTGGCCTTTTCGATTTGCATGAGCGATGCCTTTCTGAAGATCACGGATGTCTGAGGATCGCTGACAGCGGACGCCGGGCCGTCTGACGGAAGGTGGCCACGTTGCCCCGGCCGACAGCGTTGTTTCCCCTGTGCTGACGTGCCCCGGTTTGTACGGGGCCACTCCGTGAGGTGTTTCCAGACTCCTTGAAAACCTGATCATCCTGCTTTGTGAATTCTTGGTTCGCGCCACTAGCACCCTTCGCACCGCTCCAAAAAAATACGGACCGCTTTCTCATCTGCCTGAGCACAGTGGAGCCGTACCGGGGCACGGTAGAGCCGTTACCGGGTTCACCGAAAACATGTATTGCCATCGCGCGGGGCGCCGACCCTGGAGGACGCCTGTTCTACGGAACGCGCGGGGACGTGCTCGCAAAGAGCACAGTCCTCCGTATCTGGCAGAAGGCCCGAGAGCTGGTCCTGAGACTCCTCGCCACTGGCCCGGCGCCCGTACGACCTTCGGCACGCCTGCCTGTCCACCTGGCTCAACGCCGGCGTCTCGCCGAAGCAGGTGGCCGAGTGGGCAGGCAACAGCGTGGAGGTCCTGCATCGCACCTACGAGAAGTGCCTCGTAGCGCATGACGAGATCGCCATGCGCCGGATCAGTGACGTTCTGCGCCCCAGAGCGCGGGAACCCATTGGGAAAGATCAGCCGGACACCGGCACCTGATCCAGAACACGAAAAAGCCCAGGTCATCGCGATGATGACCTAGGCCTCCGCACTGTGCGGCCGGAAGTAAGACTCAGCCTGACTTTGAGATCCGTAGGTCCCCAAACGAGGTCCAAAGGCGTTCAGACGCGTTCACCACGCAGGTCGCACACGAGCCGCCTGTCCGTATCAGTCCAGCTCGGTACGAGGTCGTCCGGCTTGTTGGCTCCCAAGTTGGCTCCCAGGACCAAACCGACCGGAGCCCGCGTCCTGGCTGAGATCGGCGACGACCGCACCCGCTTCGCTGACGCCCTCGCGCTCAAGGCGTATCCGGATCGTGCCCATCACCCGCGCCTCTGGCAGGAGCCTGGTGGCTCACGGAACCGTTCTCCCTTCGGCAGGAAGACCCCCACGATCTTCAGCGACAAGTCCCGATCCGATTGGGGAAGGGTGTGGGAGTCTGGACATGTGGCGATTGAGTGGTCCCGGCAGGAGGTCCTCAGAGCGGTCAGGACGTGCTTGCTACGTGCGGGCGCCGTGACGGACGGGTACTCTGCCGTCGATGTCATGGCGGAGCCCGACAGCATGTTAGTGATCTTCCGCTGGCGGCGAGATCCGAACATGTACGCCATCAAGGTCGAGTTCCCGACGGCGCCGGAGAGTTCGTGGACTGGCCTGCCGGTGACCTCGGCGGTTGAATGGGCCGCAGACGTCGCAGCTCGCCTCGCCGAGGAACTCGCGACCGGGCTGGTTCGTCGAAGCCGCCGGATGATCCGAGATGGCTACATCGTGTTGGACACCCACGACGCTCCAGACGTCTGCCCCGCCGGGTTCTTCATCAGTTCGGTCCCACTCGACGACGTCGTGCTCTCCCCCGTGCCGCCGCCGAGGGGTTTCCGGAAGAGGGCCTACTTCACTTTCAGTCTGGGATCGCCGTCGACATCGGTTTCCCCGCCTGCGTCCGAGGCCGGCTCCTGGTTGGCCGAGGCGGGGATGGACGTCGCCATTCCCAGGCAGCTGATCGTCGAGGCAAAGCTGGCCTGCTGGCTTCAGGCTCGCATCGACAACGCCCGCGGGAGACCTTTTATCGGTCATGCAGCCGCGTCCTGGGAGGACAAGCAGCACACCACCGTCCGTCTCGACCTGGTGCACATCCAGCCCGGCGTCCCATCGGAGGTACGCGATGCGCTGGTACGTCTCACGGTCTGCGAGGCAGCCGAGGCCGGTGCCCTGCACGTGGTCACCGCGATCGACGATCCCGAACTCCATAGACTGGGGTTCCGGCCCGTGAACGGTGGCGGCCTTACGCTTCACACCAGCAGCGCTGAACCGCCATCGGATCCCACGACCGGGGCCTGACCCGAAGCGCCTCCCGTCCAAGGCTGCACCTCGACATGTGAAACCTCCAACGCCGCCTCGGCGACCATGACCAGAGAGTACTCGGCGCTCTTCCCATGACCTCGGACAACCGCTTGGACATCACCTCCACCCACGGAGGCCGACCCAAGCGGCATGTGAAGATCAAAGATGCTTGGAGACGAAGACCTCTCCTGACCTGGTCCTTCGTGCGTGTAATCGGCGACGGGAACCGAACCCGCGCTGTCAGCTTGGGAAGTGCATCGATCACGGCAGGTGGGACGGCTGAGCTGGGCGTTCGCCCGGCCGTGAGTGACCGTGATTGCCCCCTCGTCACCCTGGCTAATGGCCCGCTAATGGCCCGACGAGCGAAGCTCTTTCAGTTGCTGGCGGAGCGCGTCACATTCGGCGATCAGCTTCTCTACGTCGTCCAGGGTGAAGAGCGTTTTGGAAGGGCCACTTTGTCAGCGGCGCCGCACAATCGGTGGCTATGGACTGGTGGCCTGTAATCATGAAATCGGTGTTGCTGTTCGGCTCTGCTGCACATCGCGTCCGTGGACGCAACCGCGATCGCCACCGAATGCTTCCGATTACCTCGGTCGGGACTGTCAGACCTGGATGGCAAACTGCCTGCCATGAGTCAGCTTGTCAGGAACATGCCGTTCCCTTTCCCTGACGGGAAATTTCCCCTTGAGCTGGGAGCCGTCGTTCAACGCACGGTGTCGAGTGGCGAGCTTCCTGCACTCGTAGTGATCCATGATGACGAGAACGACTGGCTGATTGGGGACGGGGTCACCGACGCGAGCGATCCCGCGGCCTCGGCCCTCAGCCATGTGCAGCACGTGGTGGACCGCGACCCCACTGTGGCGGACATCGCCACCATGCCCTGCGGCTACGCGGCTCGAAGGCCTTCACGGTCTGCGCCGTGGGTGATTGAGGAATGGTGCTATGAGGGCGGGGACGAATAACGGATCTGCCGGCTGACCGACTGGTGAAGGAGAATCAGTGGCGCTCACCTTTGGCGAGGCGGTCGAACGACTTGCCGATCGCGCGGCAGCGCGTCGGCAGTCGGGAGCCAAGCGGCTGCGAAAACTCGCCGATCCAGCGGCGGGGCCGGCGTTGCTGGAAGCGTTGCGGCGCGAAACCGGGGGTCCTCAGGCTTGGGAGACCCTCTACCACCTGGTGATGGCGCTCGGTGCCTGCGACCATCGGGCGTCGGTGCCGTACCTCTACGAACTCGCGCGTTACCCCTTCAAGGCCACCATGGTCCATACAGCGATCGGGGATGCGCTCGTTCGGTTGGACCAGGAGGACGACTCCACCCCAATTCTTTGGTGCTTCAACACCGGCAACGACCGGCTCATCGACGGGGCTTTCCGTGCGATGGCGATGCTGCACATGGTTCCCGACAACAAGATCATCGGACGAATCCTCGATTTTCTGGCTCCTCGGCTACCTGAGGACGGACTCCGTTTCTGGCCTGCCGTGGCGGCGGCGGGCTGGCAGGGACAGCCCGTGCACGCCTTCCTCACCACCTGCGCCGCAGGCTCCCGGGAAGATATCGCGGAGGCCGCCGCATCCTCGCTCACTGGGAAATACAAGACTTATCGGCATCTGTGAGCGGATGGACACAGCCTGACCGATCTATGGCGGCGCGCTCACTCCGTGTGAGAGATCGGAGAGCAGTGGAACCCCCTGTTAGCAAGGGTGTTAGCAAGAAGCTCGAACGATCAAGCAACCAAGAAGGCCCCCGATGGCGTAATGCCTGCTCAGGGGCCTTCTTGCATGTGTGCGGCCGGAGGTACTCGAAACCCCAACCTTCTGATCCGTAGGGAAAGGCAGATGCCTCGTCAGCGGCGTTCCGGCCTGGTCAGGCGGTGGTTGCGGGTCGGTGGCGTGTGATCGTGTAAGACGATGTTGCTGTATGGCGCTGCTGCACAGCCTGCGCATCTCTGCAGCGCCGCATACGGTCGCCGGGCCGTCAGCGCCTGCTCAGTCCTCGCAGCACCGGTAGCCCGATGCCGGAGTCGAGCACGAGGCGGTCGCCGAGTGGTCGCGCCAGCGTGACGGTGATCGTAGCTGTCTTGAGGATGGCCGGGCACGCCTCAACAGAGTCGGATCTTCTCTCGTCCACGTCGACCACCACCAGTCGGTTGGTCTCGTAAACGCGTGCCCCGTGAATGGTGTCGCAGGCGCCGTAGCCGTACCGGAGAAGCAGTTCGTTCGGCTTGCCGGCGACAAGGTCGAACGCCATCACCTCTTCAACATCCCCCTGCACCCACCCGGGGCGGGCGGTGACGGCCGAGGGGTCGACCGCCACATGGACCTTCTTCTGCTCGACTCCCTCGACGGTGAACACCCAGGCAGGCACCTGGATCGTGCCACGGCTGGTCTCCAGCGGGACCTTGCCCAGTCTGGCGCCGGTCACCCGGAGCGGGCGGCATCCCTTGGCCGGGCACTCCTCTTCGATGAGGTTGGCCGGTCTGCTGAACTCCGCGTACGCGCTCGCCGCTGTGATGAGCGGCGCCTGCGAGACCTCGCCGTCCGGCCATCGCACGTCAGCGCGGTCCGGGGAGTCCTCGGGCAGCTTGGCTGCCAATCGCCAGGCGCCGTTGTGCGAGCTTCTGTTCACCCAGGCCGGGATCCGGCCCACGTGAGCCCATCCTTGTGGGTTCAGCACTTCCAGTGCGACGAACCCTTTGCGCCAGGCGCGGTCGTCGGCCGAGCCCTGCCAGCGCTCCGCCACCTCCCGGGCACGATCCTCGAACTCGTCAGCCGAGGCGCCGTGGGACCCGCCGCGTAAGACCTGAGAGACCCCGCCGCAGGAGGACAGGAGCAGCACCAGGGATAGGTACGCGATCATTCTTCGCATGAGACCTCCTCCACCCCATGGTCAGCCAACGCCCGACGCCTCCGCTTGGCTTTCCGGGTTCTGACGATCTTCTCCTGGGGAAGCACTCGACCAGCCCCCTCATCCGGTGGCAAGGACCGACGAAGTCGGTCCGCGACAGTCGATCGCCCCGGCCACGCACGCGGTGAGCATCGGAGTCGGCGATCGTCACGGCCTCAGACAGTTCACGGCGAACCCTGGTGGGCGTACCAGGACTTAGATTCAAAGAGTCAAGGCAACACATTGGGCCGGGGTTCGGTAGCCGAGGCACTTGCGGGGGCGGTTGTTCAGTCGGGCGGCCAGGGCGTCGAGGTCAGCTTGGCGCACCCGGTCGCGCACCGCGGTCTCGGTCAGATCGAAGTCCGCGGCCACCTGCCTGATCGACCGGTCACCCCGCCGACACAACTCGACGATCTCGGCCTTGAACTCCGGCGTGAACGAACGGCGAGGCCGAGGCTTCTTCTTCCCCATGCTCCCCATGATGGACATCCTTCCGGGGACGAACCCCTGATCTCGTATGTCCGTCAAACCGAATCAAGCCCAGGCGAGCTGGAGCTGGGAATTCTGGTCACGGGTCGAGACGCGGGTGTAGGCCCACACCTGCCCGGTCGTCGAGGGGCTCAGGCGGGTCTCTGGCTCACTCGGCGTGGCTGTAGCAGGTCGGCGATGGTCTCGATGCCGTCGGAGATGGCGGCTGTGGTCAGGTTGCCGAATCCGAGTACGAGCTGTGGGGGCCATGGGTGCTGGTCCATGCGGTAGGTGCTCATTCCGTACAGTCCGACGGACCGGCGGCGTGCGGCCGCGACTATGGCACGCTCGTCGGCACCGGTTGGTAACTGGGCGACGGTATGGAACCCGGCGGCCAGCCCGCGCAGTTCGAGGCCGGGTGCGTGTCGTTGGATCGCTTCGAGGAGGGCGGTGCGGCGGGCGGCGTAGCGCTGCCGCATATGGCGCAGGTGACGATCGTAGCGGCCGGACTTCAGCAGGTCGGCGAGCGCGAGTTGGTCGATGACCGGTGAGCCGCGGTCGGCGAGCTGCTTGTAGCGGGCGACATCGAGAGTCAGGTGAGGTGGGCTGAGAATCCAGCCGAGTCGCAGGGCCGGCGCGAGTGACTTGCTGACGGAGCCGAGGAGCGCGACCCGGTCTGGGGCGAGGCCCTGTAGCGCGCCGACGGGTTCGCGGTCGTAGCGGAACTCGGCGTCGTAGTCGTCCTCGATGATCGTCGCGGTCCGTGCCGTGGCCCAGTTGATCAGGGCTTGTCGCCTGTCAGGGGCGAGCACGACGCCGGTGGGCGATTGGTGGGCGGGTGTGAGCACGACGGCGCGTGCATCAGTGGCAGCGAGTGCGTCGGTGTCGATGCCGCGCTCGTCGACCGGGACGGCGATGACGTCGAGGCCCAGCATCGCGGCGATGGTGCGGTGGTCGGGGTCGCCGGGGTCCTCGAAGGCCACGACGCGTACGCCCTGGCCCGCCAGGGCCCGCAGGACGAGCTGGAGCCCTTGTGCGTAGCCCGCGCAGATGACGGTGTGTCCGGGGTCGGTGCCGGCCCCGCGGACTCGCCGTAGATAGGCGGCGAGCACGTCGCGCAGTGTCGGATCGCCGTGCGGGTCGGGGCAGCCGAGCAGGTCGCTGGGCGCGTCGCGGCAGGCACGGCGAAGGGCACCGCTCCAGTACTCGCGCGGGAAGCTCGACAGGTCGGGTACGCCGGGTCGGAAGTCGATTCTGGCAGGCTCGATGGCTGTGGATGGCGGAAGCGCGGCCGTGTACGGACGCGCGGTGGCGGCAACCCGGGTGGCCGAGCCGCCGCGGCTGACCAGATAGCCCTCTGCCTGCAGTTGCGCATAGCACTCGGTCACCAGGCCGCGAGAGATGCCGAGGTCGCGGGAGAGGGCACGGGATGAGGGGAGTCGCTCTCCGGCAGCGAGCCGACCGGCGCGGATGGCCTCCCGCAATGCGCGTTCGAGTTGGTCGCGTAGGGGTTCAGGTCGGTTTCGGTCGACCTGCAACAGGAGCTGTGGTCCGGAACCGGTCCAGTCGATCAGCATGAAACTGGACCTTACTGCTGAACCGGATCCCGTCCTACGGTCGGCTTATGGATCATCAGGAAGTCACCGCCGGTAGGAAAGCTTCGGTGGGCAGGAGCGAGATTCGTCTCGGGGATGGCGTGGATCGGCAACCGATCCTGACCCGTCCGATGGTTCTGTTGCTGATCATGTCGGTGTGTTCTCCCGGGAGCTTCTATCTGCTGATGTCGGTCGTCCCCCTGTATGTGGCCACGGCCGGGGCGGGCGGCGTGGGCGCGGGCATGTCCACCGGCGCACTGATGCTGGGGACCGTGCTGATGGAGTTCGCAGTGCCGGGCCTGCTGCGCAGGTACGGGTACCGCGCCGTGATGGCCGCAGGCCTGCTTCTGCTCGGGGCGCCTGCGTCGGTACTGGTGACATCCTCCTCACTGCCGTTGGTGCTGGGTGTCTGCTTAGTGCGTGGCGCAGGGCTCGGCATTGTCGTTGTGGCCGGCGCGGCCCTCGTCGCCGAACTCGTGCCGACCGATCGCCGCGGCGAGGGGCTGGGGTTGTACGGCGTAGCCGTCGGGGTCCCGTCCATCGCGTGCCTGCCGTTGGGTCTGTGGCTGGTCGGGAACGTCGGGTACGGGCCGGTGTTCATCACCGGGGCGGCGCTGTCGTTGCTCGGGTTGGCCGCCGTACCCGGCCTGCCGGCCCGGTCGGCTCGGATCGAGCACGGCAGCGTTCTCGGCGCCTTTCGTATCCGTGGGCTCGCCAGGCCGACGGTCATCTTCGCCACCGTGACACTGGCGGCCGGCGCCCTGCTGACCTTCCTCCCCATGGCCGTACCGGCCGAGTCGCATCAGGTGGCCACGGGGGCTCTTCTCGTGCAGTCCTGCGCTGCTCCGCTCGCACGCTGGGGCGCGGGCTGGTACGGCGACCGTCATAGCGCTGCCCGCTTACTCGTCCCCGCAGTGCTCGCGGCCACCGTTGGCACGGCCGTGCTCGTCTGGGTGGGCAGCCCGGTCGCGGTGATGGTCGGCATGGGGCTGTTCGGGCTCGGGTTCGGCCTGGCCCAGAACGTGACGCTGACACTGATGTTCGAGCGCGCCCCCGAGTCCGACTTTGGTCGGGTAAGCGCGCTGTGGAACCTCGCCTACGACGGCGGGATGGGCGTCGGGGCAGTCGCGTTCGGCCTCCTGACCGTGCCGATGGGCTACCCCGTGGGATTCGCCATCACCGCCATCGTGCTGTTCACCGCGCTGGCCCCCGCGTGGCTCGACCATAGGGCCGCGTCGAAAGACGACATCGCTTGACGGTCGCTTCAGCCGCGCCCCTGTTGATACCGCAAGGAACAAGCGAAAAGGAGAACCTCATGGAAAACGTCATGCTGAACATGAGTGTGTCAGTGGACGGCTTCAGCGCCGGACCCGATGTGACCGTCGAGCACCCCATGGGCGAAGGCGGCGAGCGGCTCCACGAGTGGCTGTTCAACAGCGGTTCGGATCGGGCTGTAGCCGCTGGCGGCACATCACCGAACGGAGTGGACGCCCAGGTCGCACAGGAGCTTTTCGCATCGACCGGAGCCGTTGTGGTGGGCAGACGCACGTTTGACGTGGGAGTGGAGTTGTGGGGGGACACCCCGTTCCCCGTGCCCTGCTTCGTGCTCACCCATCAAGCCCGCGAACAGTTGGTCATGAAAAGCGCAGCGTTCACCTTCGTCACTGACGGCATCGAGAGCGCGCTTCGGCAGGCCCGAGTGGCAGCGCGCGACAAGAACGTCCTCATCATGGGTGGGGCAAATACCGCGCAGCAGTTCGTGAGGGCCGGGCTCGTGGACGAGATTCAGATTCAACTGGTGCCCGTGCTGCTCGGTTCAGGCACCCGGCTGTTCGACCACCTAGGCACCCATCACATCGAGCTGGAACGAAATAGGTTGATCGAGTCACCACACGTGACGCACCTGCGATTCCGCGTCGCGAGGTAGCTGGCTGGCCCAAGCCCGCCCGGAGCCTCCCATCAGCCGCGCCGAGCAGCGCGGCTGATCCGTCGTGAGCTGTACGGAGATCAGAAAGGCCACCTCTAGTGATCGGAAGTGGCCCTTGAGCTGGGCGCGGCCAAGAGGACTCGAACCCCTGACCTTGAGATCCGTAGCCAGTTCGAGACTGTCCACCGACGTCCACAGGTGTCAGCAAGTCCTGCTCAGAGCCATCTCACTCTTGATCATCTTCTGTAGGTGTCCACTCGCGTCCAAGGATGGTGTCAGCACTTCCGTTAGCAAGGTCACGCACAGTGCAAAGGCCCTGTCGGACCGGGTCGCCACTCTCCCGCCATGACAGTCCCCGAGATCACCCCCATCGGTCACGAACCCGAGTACCACACCGGCAACATCGGCCACTGGGAGGGCGGCGAGGTGCTCGGGCTCGCCTGGGACCGCGTAGACCTCGGTGGAGAGCAAGTGTGGATCTCCCGCCAGCTCAACCGTGTCAGAGGAGAGCTTCTCCACCGCGAGACCACCAAAACTGACGACTCCACCGCGTCGCTTCCGCTGCTCGGCCTGTGCATCACCGCGCTCAAGCACCGTCAGCGAACCCAGGATGACGCCTGTAAGGCGGCCGGAACGAAGTGGAAGGAGTCTGATCTCGTCTTCACCACGCGGAACGGCACGCCCATCGAGCCGCGCAACTTCAACCGATCTTTCGAGGTTCAATGCCGCAACGCGGGTGTCCTGCGCATCCGCGTCCACGACACCCGGCACACCTGTGCCTCGCTCCTGGCCGCCCTCGACGTCCACCCCCGGGTGGCGATGCGCATCCTGCGCCACTCGCAGATCTCGATGACCATGGACGTTTACACGCAGATCCCGTCGCCTGAGACGCGTAAGGCACTCGATCGATTGAACGCCAGCCTCAACGGTTAACGACCGCAGTCAGCAAGAAGGCCCTCAAGGACTCTGAGGGCCTTCTTCCTCGCCTGGTCTGATCCCACTTGGCCCCACCTCTGCTCAATCCGATGCAGGATCTTGGGAAGTGAGATAAGGGCGCTCCTGGTCAAACCAGTCCAGGCTCAGCCTGGCTCCTGTGGTCAGCTCGATCGTCGCCAGTGCCGCCGCTCGCCAGCTCTTCCCGTTCCTCCATTTGAAGTGCGGCGCCATGGCCGCCAGGTCGGGCCAGCGCGCCAGATTCGGCTCTTGCGCCCACTCCTCCGGGTACATGGCATCGACCATCAGAAGCAGCTCTCCATCAGCGGCGAAGGCGACGCGGTTGTTGGCGTTCACGTTCCAGTAGACGCTGTAGGCCCGGGCGCCGACACTGAGCCGTGGAAGCGTCGGCGGATAGACGCCGTGGCAGCCGTTGTACTCGAACAACACGGTCACCGGGCCGGATTGGCCCACCAGCATCGCCCAGGCGGCCTCGTCAGAGTAGTCGTCCTCGAAGCGTGCCTTCTCGTAGATCTCATGGTTCGCGCCGCCGCTCACTCGTTCCCCGATCTCGGCGAGCGTGAGTGGTTCCCCGTCGTTAGAAACGACGACGGTCCAGCAGATGCCCGTCTCTAACCAGTTGTCCTTAAGAAGACGTCGGTAGTAGCGGTACATGTCGGCGCCCGTGGGCCGCTCATCGCTCATGTCGTGAGGCTCCGTCACTTCGGGTACGCGGAGCTCAGGATCTTCGCAGACGGGTGAGACAGAACAGGGGCTCATCAGCAGCCTCTCCGGCACACCGTCAGGGGCGGCGACGGAGGCGGTAGATCCCGTTGCTGTATTTCGCTGCTGTACGGGCACGGAAAAGGCCCTCCGGGATCACTTCCGTTCTAGTGGTCGTCGCAACACCCCAGCTGAGGGGATGCGATGGACTTCGAGATTCGGAAGGACCGGGAACGCGCTCAAGGGCGCAAGGTGGAGTTGACCCGGTTTGGTGGACACCTGATCTCTGAGGAACCCTGGTTCCCAAAAGAAGGAGTCCACTGTGCCGAACAACTATCCGCCGGAGTTTCGTCGGCAGATGGTGGAGCTGGTGCGCGCGGGACGGTCGCCGGAGGAACTCGCCAAGGAGTTCCAGCCCTCCGCGCAGTCGATCCGTGTCTGGGTGCGCCAGGCCGACCTCGATGACGGCCGCCGCGCCGACGGTCTGACCAGCGCCGAGAAGGACGAACTGGCCAGACTGCGTCGCGAGAACAGGATTCTCCGCGAGGAGAAGGAGATCTTGCGTAAGGCCGCGGTTTTCTTCGCGCGGGAGACGGATTCGCCGAGATGAGGTTTCGGCTGATCGATGCGGAGAAAGACCACCATGACGTCTCCCTGCCGGCCCGGGCGCTGGGTGTGTCGCGCCAGGGCTACTACGCCTGGGCCAAGCGCGGTCCGTCGAGGCGTGCCAGGCAGGACGCGGAGCTGACCGAGAAGATCCGCCGCCACCATGCGGCCTCCGATGAGATCTATGGGGCGCCGCGCATCCATGCCGACCTGCGCGAGCTCGACGGCATCGGTGTCGGCCG
This sequence comes from Streptosporangium sp. NPDC006013, assembly GCF_040614275.1. Lineage (NCBI taxonomy): Bacteria > Bacillati > Actinomycetota > Actinomycetes > Streptosporangiales > Streptosporangiaceae > Streptosporangium > Streptosporangium sp. NPDC006013. Next base: position 449 of record NZ_JBEXUE010000226.1, on the reverse strand, counting down.
CAAGAGAGTGGCCCGGCTGATGCGCGCGGCCGGCCTGGCCGGGGTGAGCCGTCGCAAGGGCACGCGAACGACGATCTGTGACGGCAGGGCCGCCGCGAACGATCTGGTGCAACGGAAGTTCACCGCAGCCGAGCCGAACCGGATCTGGACCGCCGACATCACGTATGTGCCGACCTGGCAGGGCTTCCTCTACCTGGCGGTCGTGCTCGATGTGTTCTCCCGGAGGATCGTCGGCTGGGCGATGGCCGAGCACATGCGCACCGAGTTGGTCACCGACGCCTTGGCGATGGCGATCCACCAGCGCCGCCCCAGCTCCGGGGTGATCCATCACAGCGACAAGGGAAGTCAGCTTGGGTTCAAGGAGTCGTTGCAACACTGCCTGCCAGCAAGCATAGGTGCTCGTTGAACGCCTCTGCGGGAGTGCGCCAGCCGAGTGTCTTACGGGGGCG
>NZ_JBEXUE010000225.1:0-15937 GCF_040614275.1 Streptosporangium sp. NPDC006013 | reverse complement strand
CGACCCGGCCCGCCGCTGGACGGTCGAGTCGCTCGGCGCCCACGCGGGCCTGTCGCGCGCCGGCTTCGCCCGCCGCTTCACGGGGCTGGTCGGGCAGCCGCCGCTGGCGTACCTGACCTGGTGGCGGCTGATGAGCGGGGCGCGCATGCTGCGCGAATCCGACGCGTCGGTGGCGGAGGTGGCCGAGCGAGTGGGGTACGGGTCGGAGTTCGCCTTCGGCAACGCCTTCAAGCGGGAGTTCGGCGTGGCGCCCGGCCGGTACCGCCGCCGAGTCGCGGTGGCCTAGGCCCAGTTGATGAAGCGGCGCAGGACGTACTCGACCGGACCGTAGCGGTGCGACGGATTCCGGGATTGGTGCGTCTCGGAACCGGCGAGGAGAACACCAGAACGAAGGTCACCTGCGCCAGAAAGGCAGGTTCTCGCAGTTCACAGCCATGCTTGCGATGGAGCGCGCTCCAAGTCCTAGCCTCGTTCACATGAAAGCGACATCGGAACCGCCTGTCGCCGGAGACGCTCAGGTGGAGACCCTGCCGATCGCGGAGGTGGCCCGCAGGACGGGCCTGTCGGCCGACACCCTGCGCTACTACGAGAAGGCCGGACTGATCGACGCCGTACGGCGGACCCCCGCAGCCCCGCCCCGGCCTCCTGTGATCACCGAAGCCGGTCCCAGGTGGTAGGGGCCGGAGGCGTGCCAGAGCCGTCAAGCCGGCACTCCCCGCCCTAGCGGAGGCCGACGATCTCGGCGTAGCGGGTCATGTCGCGCTCGTAGTTCTCGTCGCCGATGCGCGGGGAGACCACGACCTCGTCGAGCCCCAGCTCGGCACAGCGGCGGATGTAGACGGCGTCGTCCTCCCAGTCCTTCTCCGTCTTCCCCTTGGCCCGCCGGCCGACGCGCAGGGAGACCTCGGCGCGGCTGCGCCCCGCGGCCGTCAGACGCTTCTCCAGTTCCTCGGTGAAGCGGGCGATGTCGTCGTAGCTCTGGCTGTAGCCGGCCCATCCGTCGCCCAGCTCCACGATGCGGCGCAGCGTGGCCGGGCTGTTGCCGCCGACGATGATCGGGGGGTGCGGGCGCTGCGCCGGCTTGGGGAAGGCGTAGAGCGGCGGGAAGTCAACGAACTCGCCGTGGAACTCGGTCAGCTCGTCCTCGGCCCAGGTCGCCTTCATCACGCGCAGGTACTCGTCCATGCGCGCGCCGCGGCGCTCGAACGGCACGTCCAGCACCGCGTACTCCTCGGCCGACCAGCCGACGCCGACGCCGACGCTGAACCGGCCGCCTGAGAGCTGGTCGACGCTGGCGATCTGCCGGGCGGTGACGATCGGGTTGCGCTGCGGGATCACCATCACGTACGTGCCGATGCGGACGCGCTCGGTGGCGGCGGCGATCGCGCCGGCCAGGACGAGCGGGTCGTGTACCCCCCGGGTGGCGTTGACCTCGGTCGCGCCCGACTCCTCGTACGGGTACCTGGAGTCGTAGCGCGGCATGAAGACGACGTGCTCGGGAAGCCAGACCGAGTTGAAGCCGAGCTCCTCGATGAGCTGGGCCGACTCGATGGACCAGCGCCCGGCGCGGTGGCCGGCTCCCGGGTACCACTCACTGATGCCGATCTTCACGATGTGGTCCCTTCGCTGTTCAAGAACGAGTCGCGCAGCACATGCTTCATGATCTTCATGCTGGAGTTGCGGGGCAGCTCGTCCACGAAGAAGATCTTCTGCGGCTTCTTGTATCCGGCGAGTCGCTCCCGGACGTACTCGACGACCTGCGACTCGGTGAGGGTGTGCCCCTTCCGGACCACGATGGCGACCGAGACGGCCTCGCCCCACCGGTCGTCGGGCAGGCCGAACACCGCCGAGTCCGCGACCTCGTCCATGGACAGCAGAACCCGCTCGACCTCCGCCGGGTACACGTTCGCGCCGCCGCTGATGATCAGCTCCTGGGAACGCCCGGTGACGTAGAAATAGCCGGCCTCGTCCTGGTAGCCCAGGTCGCCGGTGAAGTACTCGCCGTTCACGAGCACCTCCGCGGTCTTCTCCGGCCGCCCGTGATACCCGGAGAACATGGTGTCGCACTCGATGGCGAGCTCGCCGACCTGGCCCACGGGGACGGGTTTGCGATCGCCGTCCACCACCCGGACCGTGGCCGTCGGCAGCGGACGGCCCACCGAGGCGAAGATGTCCTTGGCCTGGGTTCGGCCGGTCCAGTCCTGGCGGTTGGTGATGGTGATCGGGCCGACGACCTCGGTCATGCCCCACGTCTCCACCAGCCGGTCGCCGATCACGTCCACCAGTTCGCCGGCCAGCTCCGGCGGGAGCGGTCCGCCGGAGTGGAGCACGGTCTGCAGGGTGTCGAGCACCTCGGGGTACAGGCGCAGCGCTTCGAGCAGGCCGGGGATCAGTGGCGTGAGGCCCAGGGTGAAGGTCGAGCCGCGCTCCACCATGTGCCTGCCCCACTCCTCGGGGGTGGCACCCGGGATGAAGGAGACCGTGCCACCCGTGTAGAAGTGCGGGAAGATGACGCCCCAGATCCCCGACACGAAGGACCAGGCGCCGGGAAACGCGCAGTGCCCGTGCAGCGGGAGCCGATAGGCGTAGGGCACCAGCTTGGTGCAGCCCACCACGGCGCGGTGCGAGGCGAGCGCCCCCTTGGGGAAACCCGTGGTACCGCTGGTGTAGCCGATGATGGCGATGTCCTCCGGGGCGGCGGTGTGCGGCAGCGGCGCGTCGCTCGCCCGCCGCAACGCCTCGGAGTAGGACTCGGCGCCGTCGGGGAGGGGGGAGCCGACGGCGAACCACGCCTTGAGCCTCGATGCCGACCGGGTCCGCCGCACCGTGGCGGCGACCCCGTCGGTGTGCACGAGGGCCTGCGCCCCGGAGTCGGTGAGCACGTAGTCGATCTCGTCGGCGGTCAGCCGGTCGTTGACGTGCACCACGGGGTAGCCGCCGAGGGCCAGCCCGACGTAGATCTCAAGGGACTCGATCCGGTTCTCCAGGAGCGCGGCCACGTGGGTCCCCGGTTCCAGCCCCCGGTCGCGCAGCGCGTTGGCCAGCCGTCTGCCCGCCTCCAGAACCTCGGCGAAGGTCCGGCCGGTGCCCTGCGACTCGACCGCGACGCGCGCGGCGAAGCGCCTGCCGGCCTTCTCGAAGACCTCTCCCATCGTGTCGCTCATGAAAGCTCCCTGAGATCGAAAACACGGACCGCGTTAGCGGCCAAAAACAGAGCCAGCTCCTCCGCGGACAGCACCGGCGGCTCTCCCCCGAACGGCTCCGCGAGGCTGATGACCCTATCGATCCAGGTCACGAGCTCCTCGCCCCGGGGGTCCTCCTTGGTGCCGCGGATGATGTCGGAACCGAAGACAAGCCGGTGCGCCCCCAGCTGGGACCGCATCCTGGCGACCCGCCTGCGGAACTCGGCGTAGTCGGCGAACGCGCACCGCTGCCACAGCGACAGCTCCAGATAGGCCCGCTGCCACCCGGTGGCCGAGTCGAGCGCCTCCGCCCACCATGCCTCGATGCCTGCGTGCGCGAAGACGACGGTCAGCGTGGGGTACCTGGCCAGCAGCGCGGCCACCTCGGCGGGCCGCGAGCGTACGGTCTGCAGCGGATCACCGCCCAGTGGCGAGGTGTGGACGACGGCGGGCAGGCCCATCTCGACGAGCCGCTCGAACAGCCAGGAATGGGCCGGGTCGGCCAGCGCCCAGCCCGCCGCCGGGTAGAGCTTCACGCCGCGGCAGTTCCCCATTCCGGCCGCGTGCTCCAGGATCTGCGCGGCGTCGGGGTGTCGCGGGTCGATGCCCGCGCAGAAGAAGAGCCTGCCGGGCGCCGCGTCGGCCAGAGACTGGCAGCGGGCGTGCAGGTCGCGGATGGGCAGGTGCTCCCCCGCGGGGCGGCCCACGATCGTCCAGTCCACGACCGGCATGACCCCGGCGGCCACCCCGGCGGTGTCGAAGGCGGCGATGGTCAGCGAGCCGTCCGGGTCGCTCTGCCCCTTCCCGACGCGGCAGAAGATGTCCGCGGGGTCCCGCTCGGGGTGGGTGCGCCCCGCGGCCTGCCGCGCCCACGCCCTGCGGAGCCCTTCGGGCAGCCAGGACGCGTCCAGGATGTGCATGTGGCCGTCGACCACGAGTGGTCGACGGGGGGTGCCGGGCAACGGGTCACGCCCCGGCGAGGATGTGCACGGAGGAGACGGCGGTCTCCCAGTCGATGACACCGCCGCCGATCTGGGCCAGGCCCACCCGGGCCCGGGGCAACTGACGGTCGCCCGCCTCGCCGCGGATCTGCTGGGTGAGCTCGAAGACCTGGGCGAGCCCGCTGGCGCCCAGGGCGTGTCCCCGGCCGACGAGGCCGCCGGAGGCGTTCACCGGCATGGCCCCGGAGCGCTCGGTACCGCCCTTCATCGCCCATTCCTGCTCCTGGCCGGGCTCGCAGAGCCCCAGCTCGCTCCAGGTGAGCAGTTCGTACGCGACGGACGCGTCGTGCACCTCGACGAAGTCGATGTCACCGGGACCGAGCCCCGCCTGCTCGTACGCCGCCAGGCCCGCGGCCTTCGCCGCGCCGGGGGCGCCCGCCAGACCCTTGGGCGGGCGGGTGGCGATCCGGGAGGCGAGGATCCTGACGTCGCGGCCCGAGCGCTCGGGGTCCGGGCGCCGGGTGACCACGACGGCCGCGGCGCCGTCGCTGATCGGGGAGCTCATCAGCACGGTGATCGGGTCGACCACGACACGGGCCTGCAGCACGTCCTGGGGTGATCCACCGAACCTGCGGTGGGCCATCGGGTTGAGCCGGGCGTTCTCCAGCGACCGCGAAGCCACCCTGGCGAGGCCCTCCATGGTCACGCCGCGGTCTTCGAAGAGTGTCCGCGCGAGGCGCGCCTGGCGGTCGACGAACGGACTGCGATCCTGCCCGGCGTCGTCGCCCACCGCGAAGCCGTCCTCGACGTCCATACCCGAGCCGAACGCGCTGAAGGTGCGGACGCGGTCCTCGTGGTTGGCCTTCTCCACGCCCAGCGCGAGCACGGTGTCGTACATCCCCGAGGCGACCGCCATCCAGGCGAGGTGCAGGGCGTTGCCCCCGGAGGCGCACGCGTTCTCCACGTTGTGCACCGGGATCGTGCCGAACCCCAGGGGGTAGGTGACGGTCTCGCCTCTGATGCACTCCTGACCGGTGATGAGGCCGGCGAGCGCGTTGGCGAAGAACACGGCCTGGATGTCGCCGACCCGGACGCCTGCGTCGTCCAGTGCGGCGTTGACCGCCGCCCTGCCCAGGTCCTTCATCGAGGAGCCGAGGAACTTGCCGAACGGGGTCATGCCGACCCCGCGGATTACTACGTCGCTCTGCATGAGAGTCGTCTATCCCCTCTGTAGGGCGGACGGTGGGGTGGGCCAGGCCGCGCTGACGCCGCCGTCGACGATCAGGCTCTGGCCGGTGACATAGCCGGCGTCGTCGGAGGCGAGGAAGGCGACGGCGGCGGCGGCCTCCTCGGGACGGCCCTCACGGCCCATGGGGACCACGGCGGCGCGTGCGGATGTGGGGTCCTCGCCGAACTCGCGCCGGACCAGCGCCGAGTCGATGTTGCCGAGCACGACCGCGTTGGAGCGGATGCCGCGCGCGGCGTACCGGACGGCGATGTGCCGCATGACGGCGAGCTGTGCCGCCTTGGTGGCCTCGTAGGACAGGGAGCGGCGGCTGCTCAGCAGGCCGGCGGTGGAGCCGACGAAGACGAACGAGCCCTGCGATCGATCGAGCATCGGCTGCAGCGCCGCCTGGGCGGTGAGCCAGTGCGACCGGACGTTGACCGTCTCGGAGCGTTCCCACTCCGGAACGCTCTGTGCCTTGATCGGCTCCCGGCCCGAGACGCCGACGTTGCACACGACGACGTCGAGCCGGTGATAGGTGCCGAGCGCCGCCGCCACGGCCGCCGTGCAGGACTCCGCGTCGGCGGCGTCCACCTCGACCGCGAGGCCAGGGACGGCCAGCGCGTCCACGGTCGCCTGGGCCCGGCCGAGGTCGATGTCACCGACCACGACGGTGGCACCCTCGGCGGCCAGGCGCAGGGCGATCGCCCTGCCGTTGCCCATCGGGAACGACTCCCCGGGACGCGCCGGCCCGTGGCTGCCGCCGCCGAGCACGTACGCGACCCGGCCGGCCAGCCGGCCCTGGATCGACACCTTCCCCCCTGTTCCAGCCATCACGGCTCAGTAGCTGCGCGGCAGACCGAGGACCTGCTGCGCGATGAAGTTGAGGGACATCTCCTGGCTGACCGGAGCCAGCCGCATGATCCGTGCCTCGCGCCAGTAGCGCTCGACGTGGAACTCGTGCGCGTACCCCAGCCCGCCGTGGGTCTGTACGGCCCGGTCGGCGGCGTCGTACCCGGCCTGCGCGGCCAGGTATTTGGCGATGTTCGCCTCGGCGCCGCAGGAAAGGTCCGCGTCATAGCGGCCCGCCGCCACCATGGTCATCTGCCAGGCGGCCTCAAGGCGCGCGTAGGCGTCGGCGAGCGGGTGGCTGATGGCCTGGTTGCTGCCGATCGGCCGGTCGAAGACCTCGCGCACCTTGGCGTATTCGGTGGCGCGGCGCAGTGCCGCGTAGCCGATCCCGATGGCCTCGGCGGCGATCAGGATCCGCTCGGGGTTCATGCCGGACAGGATGTGTTTGAAACCCTTGCCCTCCTCGCCGACCAGGCGCCAGCCCTCCACCGGTAGCCGGTCGTAGAAGGTCTCGCAGCTGGCGACGGCATTCCTGCCCACCTTGGGAATGGGCCGGATGTCGACGTGGTCGCGGTCCAGGTCGATCAGGAACAGGCTGAGGCCCTCGAACCGGCGCCGCCCTTCGTCGGGCGCGGGGGAGGTGCGGGCCAGGATCAGCGCGACGTCGGACTCCAGCGCCTTGCTCGTCCAGATCTTCTGGCCGGAGATCACCCAGCCGTCGCCGTCGCGCTCGGCCATCGTCTTGATCCGGGAGGTGTCGGTGCCGGCGTCCGGCTCGGTGACCGCGAAGGCGACGTGCAGCCTGCCCTCGGCCGACGGGGGCAGGAACGTCTTCTTGAGCCGCTCGTTGCCGAACTTGAGCACCGGCTGCAGCCCGAAGAGGTTCATGTGCAGCGCCGTGCAGCCGTTCATGGCCGCCCCGGACGCGGCGACCTCGCGCAGCAGGATCGCCGCCTCGGTGACACCCCGGCCCGCGCCGCCGTACTCCTCCGGCAGCGCGATCCCGAGCCAGCCGCCCTCCGCCATGGCGTTGAAGAACTCCCACGGGAACCGGTGTTCCTGGTCGCAGGAGGCCCAGTACTCATCGGTGAACTCGGCGCACCGGTCGCGGATCGCGGAGGCGATCAGCTCGTGGTCGGGGTCGGCGTACTCACGCCTCATGCCGACCTGGCCGACGGGTTCGCGGCGCCGGTGAACTCCAGGATGAGCTTGCGCGCGTCGGCGGACTCGTAGGGGAGCATGTGCGCGGCGTCCTGGATGACCACGCTGCGCGCGTGCGGCAGGTGCTCGGTCCACTGGCCGGCGAGGGAGGGCGGCACCACGCCGTCCTGCGCGCCCCAGAGCAGCAGCACCGGTATGTCGGCGAGCCGGTAGAGCCGTTCGGCGATCCCGGTGTCCGGGATGGGGAACAGGTAGTTGCTCGCGGCGCCCAGCACCTGGACCCGGCGGATGACGGCCAGCCCGGCCTCGTGGGCGTCGGCGGGCTTCGGCAGGTGCGCGGCGGCGACCGGGCCGTTCGGGTCGGTGTAGACCAGCGGGGCGAGGTCCCGGGGCAGCAGCGCGAACATGTCGGCTCCGGGGTCGGCCTCGTCGAACATGCCCCACGGCGCCATCAGCGCGAGGGACTCGACGCGGCCGGGCTGGGCCGCGGCCATCTCGGCGGCCAGCGTGGCCCCGATGCCGTGCCCGACCAGGCGGACGGTGCCGGTCTCCAGCCGGTCCAGCGCCCACCAGACGGCCAGGGCCATGTCGGCGAGGCTGGAGGCGGGGCGGACCGAGGTGGAGGCACCCCAGCCTGGCAGGTGGACGACGAGGACCCGGCCGGTCTCCAGCAGCTCGCCGGAGAGCGGGGGCTCCTCGAACGCCCCCCACTCGCTGTGCAGGTAGACCAGAACGGGGCCGTCGGCCGTGCCGTACTCGTCGACGATCGTGAGGTCGCCCTGGTGCGGGCCCTCGAAGTCGTGCCGGATGCTCACTTCGCCACCGCCTTCACGGGAGCCACCTGCGCCGGCTCGAAGCCGGGGATCGGCTTGGGCCACCATCTGTGCTCGTAATCGGAAAAGACCCCGGACAGGCCGGGCGCCACCTTGGTGGCGAACAGCTCGATGTTGTTCATCGCCTTGTCACGCGGCATGTCGCCGATGTGCATCAGGGCGATCCAGTTGCCGATGCGCATCGTGGTCGACAAGTGCTCCAGCTTTTCCCTGACCGTGCTGGGGCTGCCCGCGATGATGATGCCGAGGTCGACGAAGTCCTCCCACTCGTACTCCTTCGCCGCCCGGAAGCTGTCCGGCCTGGCGGTCGACTTCGCACCCGGGGGCGGGAGCACCGCGGCGAGGGACTCGACGCTCTTGTAGCCGGGAGCCTCGGCGAAGCCCGGGTAGGTGTGGGTGCACCGGCGGTAGAAGTACTTCACGTGGTCGGCGTAGAGGCGCTTGGCCTCCTCGTCGGTGTCGGCGACCAGGATCGGCTGGAACATGCCCACCCGGTACGGGTTGTCGTCGACGCCGGCGGCCTCGGCGCGGTCCCAGAAACGGCGCAGCATCGAGCTGGAGAACTCGGTGCCGAAGTAGGAGAGGAAGAAGAACGGGAACTCGCGCCTGATGGCGAAGTCCATGGTCTCCAGGGAGCCGCTGCCGGGCACCCAGATGGGCGGGTGCGGCTGCTGGAGCGGCTTGGGCCAGGGGTTGACGTAGCGCAGCTTGGTGAACCGGCCGTTGTGGCTGAACACCTCCTGGGACTGCCATGCCTTGAGGATCAGCTCGAAGCCCTCGTAGTACCGCTCGCGCACGGTGGCGGGCTTGATGCCGTAGGCGTAGTTGGTGTCCTGACTGCTGCCGAGCGGGAACCCGGTGATGAGCCGGCCACCGCTGATCACGTCGAGCATGGCGAGCTCTTCGGCGATCCGGATGGGCGGGTTGTACAGCGGCACCGCGTCACCCATGACCAGGATCTTCGCGTCGGTGTCGGCGGTGCGGCGGGCCAGCGAGGCGGCCATCATGTTCGGGCTCGACATCAGGCCGTAGGCGTTGCTGTGGTGCTCGTTGACGCCGATCGCGTCGAAGCCCATTCGCGCCGCGTGCTCAAGCTCGTCCAGGTAGTCGTTGTAGAGATGGTGGATCCGCTGCACATCCATGAGGCGCGGGTCGATGTCCACCCAGACGCTCCGGTGTTTCTGAGCGAAGTCCTCAGGAAGCCCGTCAAAGGGCATCAGGTGAAAGTAAGTGAACTTCACGCTTGTCCTTCTGCAGTGAGTTGGCCGGAGAGTTCAGCCCGCCCGGAGCTTATCAAACGCTTGCTTTATAAATCAAACGCTTGCTTTACTATTTGGACGCGGCCGCCTGCTCCGGCGGGATCGGGTGGGTCAGGAAAGCCGCCGTACCAGCAGGTCGAGCTCCTGTTTGAAGTCCTCGATGACGGACAGATCCGTCAGATCGTTGACCTGGTCCCAGTTGTCGCGGATCTCCTCGGGCGACACCGAGCGGGAGAAGTAGCCCGGCGCCTGGGCGACGACCACCCGCGCCACGCGCCCGCCGCCGACGTTGTACACCTCACCGCTCACCGTGCACTCCCGGTCGGCGAGCCAGACCACCAGGGGCGAGACCAGCGCGGGGTCGAGGCTGTCGGCCAGATCGCCGAGCAGGTCCTCGGTCATCCGGGTGCGCGCGCCCGGCTCGATGGCGTTGACCTGGATGCCGTGGCGGGCGCCCTCCAGGGCCAGCGTCTTGGTGACGCCGATGATGCCCGCCTTGGCCGCCGCGTAGGCCGTCTGACCGAAGTTGCCGAACAGTCCGGCGGCGGAGGTGGTGTTGATGATCCGCCCGTACCGCTGCTCGGTGAAGAGCGGCCAGGCGGCCTTCGTCATCCACACGGTCCCGCCCAGGTGGACCGCGAGCACCGGGTCCACCTCGGCCGGACTCAGCTTGGCCATCGTCCTGTCGCGCAGGATCCCGGCGTTGTTGACCAGGATGTCCAGCCGGCCGAAGGTCTCGACCGCGCGGGCGACCACCTGCGCGGCGCCCTCGGGGGTGCTGATGTCGGTGGCGTCGGCCACCGCGCGCCCGCCCGCCTCGGTGATCTCCTTGATCACCTGCTCGGCGGGGGTCAGCTCCGCGCCGGCGCCGTCCAGTGCCGCGCCGACGTCGTTCACCACGACGGCCGCTCCGCGCTCCGCGAGGAGGAGCGCGTGCGCGCGGCCGAGCCCGCGGCCCGCGCCGGTGACGACGGCGACCTGCCCGTCCAATCTGATTTCGCTCACTGAGTTGGCTCCTTGGCTCCAGGTGGAATTGGGGCGCTGATCCGGCCGGGTCATGTCCTAACCGAACAGGGCGGTCATGACCTCGGGGCGCGACCTGAGCGAGTCCGGGTCCCCCTCGGCGACGATCGCGCCGCGGTGCATGACGTAGAGGTAGTCGCTGACGGCGAGCGCCAACTCCGCGTTCTGCTCGACCAACAGGATGGTCGAGCCCGTCTCGTGCAGCGTGGAGATGGTGGTGAACAGGACGTCGACGATCGAAGGGGCGAGCCCCATCGACGGCTCATCCAGGAGCAGCACATCGGGCCGGGTCATCAGGGCCCTGCCCACCGCCAGCATCTGCTGCTCCCCGCCGCTCATCAGCCCGGCGTACTGGGTCCGCCGGGCGGCGAGGACGGGGAACAGGTCGTAGACCCGATCGATCTGCTGCTGGAAGTCGGCCTTGTCTCTACGCTTGGCGTACGTCGCGAGCTCCAGGTTCTCCAGCACGGTGAGCGAGGGTGCGATCCTGCGCCCCTCGGCCACCAGGGCGACGCCCGCCCGGACGAGCCGGTGGCAGGGCCAGCCGGTGACGTCCTTGCCACCGACCAGGACCGTGCCCGACGCCGGCCGGTGCAGCCCGGCGATGGAGTTCAAGGTCGTCGTCTTGCCGGCCCCGTTGGCCCCGACCAGCGCGACGAGCGCGCCCTTCGGTACCTGGATGTCGACGTTCCGGACGGCCTCAACCACGCCGTGCGCGGCGCAGAGTCTCGATACGCCGAGCATCGGATCGCTTGCCAAAGTAGGCCTCCCTGACATCGGGTTGTTCCAGGCACCACGCGAGGGTGCCCACGGCGAGCACGGCGCCGGAGTTCATGACGGTCACCTCGTCGCAGAACTCCTCGACGAGCCGCATGTTGTGTTCGATCAGGACCAGGGTCAGGCCCTCGCCCCTGAGCCGCAGCAGCAGCTCGCCGATCTGCTGCGACTCCGCGTCGTTCATGCCGGCGGTCGGCTCGTCGAGCAGGAGCACCCTCGGCTCGGTGGCGAGCGCCCTGGCGATCTCCACCCGCCGCTGCTCGCCGTACGAGAGGGTCTCGGCCAGCGCGTCGGGGGATGCCTCGACACCCACCTGCTCAAGCAGGCCGAGCGCCTTCTCCTTGACCTCGGCCCGCTCCCTGCGCTCGGCGCGGCTCAGCGTGATCGCGCCCAGGATGGTGGAGCGCCGCCGGGTGTACGCGCCGGTGGCGACCGTCTCCAGGACGGTCATGCCGGGGAAGAGCCGGATGTTCTGGTAGGTGCGCGCCACACCCTCGCGGGCGATCCGGTAGGGGACCAGGCCGTGCGTCTCCTTGCCGTGCACCCGGATCGCGCCGCTGTCGGGCGACAGGAAACCGCTGATCATGTTCAGGACGGTCGTCTTGCCTGCCCCGTTCGGGCCGAGCAGACCGTAGATGCTCCGCTGCGGAACCCGCATGTTCACGTCGGACACCGCGCGCAGGCCGCCGAACGTCTTGACGAGGCCCTCGATCTCGACCGCGAGGACGTCACCGGGGCTGTCCTGGACCGGCATGGTGCTCATTCGGGGACCACCGCCTCCTTGCCGATTGCCTTCTCGTGCGCGGTCTCGGATGTGGCGCCCGGCCTCCTCCGCAGCATGCGGAACCTCCGTAGGTCGACCAGCCCGCGGGGCAGGTAGACGATGATGAGGATGAGCAGCAGGCCGGTGACGATGTCGTCGAACTCGCCGAGCGGGCCGCGCAGCAGCTCGGGCAGAGCGGTGAAGACCACGGCGCCGATGACCGGGCCGAACCAGTGATAGGCCCCGCCGAGGACCACCGCGGCCAGGGTGACGAAGCCCATGTGCGTGTAGAACGTGTCCGGCCCGATGTACTGCAGGAAGCTCGACTGGAGCACGCCCGCGACACCGCCGAACACCCCGGACAGCACGAAGCCCACCAGTTGCACGGTACGCGGAGCGATCCCCAGGGACTGCGCCACGGCCGGGTCCTCCCGTACCGCGGACGCCGCCAGCCCGAAGCGCGAGCCGCGCAGCCGGGCCAGCACGAAGGTGGCGAGCGCCAGGCAACCGAGGCACCAGAACCAGGTGCCCAGGTCGCCGGGGACCAGCATGCCGGCCGCGCCCCCGGTGAAGCCCTCCAGGTTGATCACCAGGACGCGGCCGATGAGGACCAGCGCGATCGTGGCCATCGCCAGGTAGTGGCTGTCCAGCCGCAGGACCAGGAACGCGGTGAGGATCCCCAGCAGCCCTCCGCCCACGGCGCCGATGGCGATCCCCGTCACCGGGGGCAGCCCCAAGGTCAGCACCGCCCATCCGAAGGTGAACGAGCTGACCGCGCCGAAGAAGACCGGCGCCAGGCTGAGTACGCCGGTCCACAGGGAGGCGTAGATGCTGAGCGCGAAGAGCGCGCTGACTCCCGCGAACTGCAGAGTCGTGCTCCAGGCAGCGATGTTCATGTGCTCTCGACCTCTTCAGCCATGAAGCGTGGACTAGGCGCGGCTCAGCCGGCGTTCGCCGAACATCCCCTGTGGGCGAACCACGAGGATGACGAGCAGCACGCCGAATGTGATCGCGTCGCGGAAGCCCGAGGAGATGTACTGGGCGCTGACCACCTCAAGGATGCCGATCATGAAACCGGCCAGGGTGGCCCCCCGGATGTCCCCGTAGCCCCCGACGACCACCGCGGCGAAGCCCTTGAGCAGCAGCGCCTCGCCCAGGTCGAACGAGACGTTGTTCGAGGACAGACCGGCCAGGACACCCGCGAGCCCGGCGATGGCGGCCGCGGTGAAGGCGACGAGCCGGAGCGTGCGGGCCGAGTTGACCCCCACGATGGTGGCCGACCTCGGGTCGACGGAGACCGCGCGGACCGCGGCGCCGAACCGGGTGCGGGTGAGCACCTGGTGCAGCCCGATGGCCACGAGCAGCGCGGCGACGATGTTGAGCAACTGCGCCGGGAGGATCACCAGGTCCCCCAGCCGGATCGGGCTCGCCTGGACCGCGCGGTCGGGGAAGCTGGTCGCGGAGTCCTTGCTCACCGCCTGCGCGGCGGTGAGCAATATGATCCACACACCGATGCTGGCGATGATCGGCGCGAAATGGCCCGCATTGCGACGACGCAGCGGTTCAAAGGCCACGACGTCCGCCAGAACTCCGATGAGCCCGGCGGCCATCACCCCCGCCAGCAGGGCCAGGGGGAAGGGCAGACCCAGGTCCACCACGGCGAGGTAGGCCACCAGGGCACCCCAGGTGGCGAAGGTGCCGTGGGCGACGTTCAGCACGCCCATCTTTGTGAGGATCAGTGCGAACCCCACGCCGAACAGCGCATAGACAGCTCCGAGGGCGAGGCCGTTCACGAGTTGTTGGATGACGAGTGTCACGACCGCTTCCTCCAGGAGAAACGTAAATCAAGCGCTCGCTTTACTTGACGCTATCGGCCTCCTGCCTGCCATGTCAACGTTAATCAAGCACTTGCTTCACAGTCTCGGCGGCATTACGGTTAAGCGTTGCGCGAGTGCCCTCGCGGGTTCGGCGCGCGTTCTGTGCCGGCCTCCCCGCACGACGATTGGCTGCGCTTCCATGCCACCTCCCAGCACGCTCCCACCAGAAAAGGCCGTCCGCCTGCTCCCGGAGAACGCCCACATCGTGGGCGCCCCAGGCTGCGGCACGCCGGAGACCCTGCTCCGCGCCCTGGGCGAGACCGCGGACCTGCTGCACGCCCCCACCCTCTACTCAGGACTCCAACTGGGCGGCTACCCGTTCCTCGACGCCGTACGGCAGGGCCACCTGCGCTACCTCACCTGGCATCCCTACGGCCCGGCCAGGCGCTCGGTCGCCGCCGGGTTCGGCGAGTACGTGCCGACCCGCGCCTCCGCCGTCCCCGGCCTGCTCGACCACTGGAACACCGACGCCGCGCTGGTGCGGGTGTCGCCGCCGGACCGGAACGGATATTGCAGCCTGGGCCCGTCCGCCAGCTATGTCAGGGCCGCCGTCACGCGGGCGCGGGTCGTGCTCGCGGAGGTCGACCCGCTGGTCCCCCGCACGTACGGCGACACCACCCTGCACGTCTCGGAGATCACCGCGCTGGTCGAGGCCGACACCCCGATGTGCGAGTTCCACGAGGCGGCCCGCGACGAGGTCAGCGACCGCATCGCGGCGCACGTCCTGGACCTGCTGCCGGAGCGGCCCGTGCTGCAGTTCGGCCTCGGCTCGATCCCGGAGTCCCTCATCCACGGCCTGGCGCACAGTGACCTGCGCGGCGCCCAGGTCATCGGGATGGCGACCGACGCCATGGTGGCGCTCTTCGAGCGCGGCGTGCTCAGCCCGCTGAGCGTGATGCCCTCCCCCGCGATCTCGGCGGTGGAGCTCATGGGCACCCGGATCCTGATGGACTTCGCCGACCGCAACCCCGCGATCGGCGTCTTCGACAGCCGCACCGGCCACACACCCCGGTACCTGGGCGGCCTGCCCGGCGTGGTGTCGGTCAACTCTGCCGTCGAGGTCGACCTGTTCGGCCAGGTCAACTCCGAGACCGTACGCGGAGTCCAGGTCTCGGGGATCGGCGGCAGCATCGACTTCGTCGAGGGCGCCTACGGGTCGCCCGGCGGCCTGTCCGTCATCGCGATCGGCTCCAGGACCGCCGACGGCCGGCACAGCCGGATCGTCCCCGCGCTGGCGTCCGACGCGGTGGTGACCGTCCCCCGGCACACGCCCGACGTGGTCGTGACCGAATACGGCGTCGCCTGGCTGCGCGGCAGGACCCGGGCCGAGCGCGCGGAGTCACTCGCCTCCGTCGCCCACCCCGACCACCGGGCCGGACTGATGTCCGCGTCCGGAGCAGTGACCACAGCGAAATGAGGGATCAACGGTGACCGTACACACCCGGCGCGGGCTCTACTTCGAGGAGATGCACGTCGGTGACGTCTTCAAGCACGAGCCCGGCCGCACCATCACCGAGGCCGACAACGTGCTGTTCTGCAGCATCACCCTGAACGCCCAGTCCCTGCACCTGGACGCGGTCCGCTCGGCCGAGAGCGAGTTCGGCCAGCGACTGGTGAACAGCCTGCTCACGCTGGGCATCGTGTGCGGGATCGGCGTCGGCGACCTCACCCAGAAGACGACGGTGGCCAACCTCGGCTTCGGCGAGATCTCCTTCCCCGCGCCGGTGTTCATCGGTGACACCCTCTACTGCGAGAGCGAGATCATCGACAAGCGGGCCTCCGCCTCACGCCCCCGCCAGGGCATCGTGACGCTGGAGCACCGGGGCCTCAACCAGGACGGCACCGTCGTCTGCCGCGCCCGGCGGACCGCGCTGGTCAATTTCGCTCCCGAGGACGAGACCGCGCGCGCCTGAGCGGAAACGGCGGGGGGGGGGCCCCACGGGGGGCCCCCCCCCCCGTGCGCACCCCCCCCCCCCCCCAGCGGAAGGGGCGGGGGCCCGGCCCGGCGGGCGCCGCCGCGGGAACACACCCCCGACCCCCCAGA
>NZ_JBEXUE010000224.1:0-15980 GCF_040614275.1 Streptosporangium sp. NPDC006013 | reverse complement strand
CGCAACCTTCCCGCGGGTGAGGGCCTCAACGCCGCCACCGGCGAGTACGTCAACCTGTTCGAGACGGGCATCATCGACCCGGCCAAGGTGACGCGTTCCGCTCTGCAGAACGCGGCGTCCATCGCGGCGCTGTTCCTCACCACCGAGGCCGTCATCGCCGAGAAGCCCGAGAAGGCCGCGGCCGCTCCCGCCATGCCCGGCGGCGGCGACATGGACTTCTAAGTCCAACCGCTTTCAGGTAAAAGAGGCGACCCCGAGATGTCGGGGGCGCCTCTTTTGCGTGTTCCCCGAGGCATCGTCTGTCACCTGTCGTCGTGGTCGTCGTGCGTCCTCGAATGGGCCGCCCCGATGGGCGCCGCCGGAGAGGCCACGAGCCGCGGAGTTCGATCCGGCGCCGGCCGGTACGGAGTCGCGGGCGAGAAGAGGGATCTCGAAAAGCCGGGGACCGGCCGAGCAGGGCCGAGGGGCGCGGTCACATCCAAGCTGGCCGGCTGACTTCGCTGCTATCAAGCAATAAATGGACAAGGCGGACGGAACAAGAGTTCAAGCCGGTGTGTCGTTTCCGGGACGCGCTGCCGTGCGGCCATAGAACAAAGTCCTTGCTGTAGCGACGGGGTTCTTGGTGGTACAGCGGTAGGTGAGGGGAACGATGGATCATAACCACTGGAAACCACCTGGTCGGTTACCGGGGGGCGGGTGGCGGTCACGTGTCCTTCCAGCCATGGCGGTGCTGGTCATCGTGGCCGGACTGGCGGCGCCGACAGCCACGGCTGTGGCGACCACGCCGCCGGAGAATGTCGTTTACGTGGCCAACTCACAGTCGAACACCGTGTCGGTGATCGACACGACGACCAACACGGTCACCGCCACCATCACCGTCGGTGAGAACCCCATCGGGGTGGCGGTCGCTCCCGACAACGCACATGTCTACGTGACCAACGCGCAGTCGGACAACGTGTCAGTGATCGACACAAGGAGCAACAAGGTCACTGCCACCATCCCCATCGACGGCCACCCCGTCGGGGTCGACGTCTCCTACGGCGGCACCCGCGTCTACGTGACCGATGTGCAGGCGAACGTCGTGTCGGTGATCGACACGAGGAGCAACAGGGTCATCGCCATCATCCCGGTCGGCCACAGCCCCTTCAGACTCGCCGCCGCTCCCTATCGCCGTGTCTATGTGGCCAATCAGGACTCCGACACCGTGTCGGTGATCGACATGGTGACCAACAGGGTCATCGCCACCATCCCGGTCGGCCACAGCCCGTTCGGGATCAGGTTCTCTCCCACTCGTCCCCGTGTCTATGTGGCCAACCAGGACTCCGACACCGTGTCGGTGATCAACGTGAGGACCAACAAGGTCATCGCCGAGATTCCCGCGGGCAACCATCCTTTCAGGATCGCGGTCTCCGATGACGGCGCCCACGTCTACGTGACCAACCTGATTCCGAACGTCGTGACGGTGATCGACGCCAAGACCAACAAGGTCACCGCCACCATCCCGGTCGAGGGCTCCCCCTTCGGAATCACGATCTCCCCTGACGGTGCCCAGATCTATGTGGCCAACCTGGACACGGACAGCGTGACTGTGATCAACCCCAAGACCAACGGGGTCATCAGGGTCATCCCGGTCGGTATAAATCCTTTCGGGATCAGAGCGGCGCACCACATTCGCCGGAGTACCGCCCCGATCAGAGCGCGCGAGCCGGGGAGCGGGCCGTAGCCCGATCAGGTGGTCACCCGGCGAGCTGGGCGGGAAGCTCCCGGGCGTGCAGGACGGTCAGTGAGGTGACGGCCCGGGTCAGGACCACATACAGGCGGGCCAGGCCGCGAGGTTCGGCGTCGACGATGTCCGCGGGTTCGGCCACGATCACGTGGTCGTACTCCAGGCCCTTGGCCAGGGTCGCCGGGATGACCAGGAGGCGGTGGTCCTCGACGGTGTCGGGGCTCAGCACCCGGTGATCCAGGTCGGACAGGGCCTCGGACGCGGCGCCCACCAGGGCGTCGGGGACGATGACGCCGATCGAGCCCTCGCGGGCGAGTGCCTCCCGCGCGGCATGGGCCAGCGCCGCGGCCAGGTCGGGTGCCGGCCGCACCGACAGGGAGCCCGCGCCGGGGCGCAGTGACCGGGGGGCGGCCAGGTCCGGGGCGACGGAGGGCAGCAGCCTGGCCGCGTAGTCGAGGACCTCGCGGGGCACGCGGAAGCCGAGGGTCAGCTCGGTGACGGCGCCGTCCTCGAAGCCCAGATGACCCAGGACCTCGGTCCAGGACCGGGCGGACCAGGGCGTGGTGCCCTGGGCAAGGTCGCCCAGAACGGTGGCGGAGCCGGTGCGGCAGCGCCGGCCGAGGGCGCGCAACTGCATCGCCGACAGGTCCTGGGCCTCGTCCACGACCAGGTGGCCCAGCGGGACGGTCCGCTCGATCATGTCGCCCAGCTCGTCCATCAGCGCGCCGTCGGCCGCCGACCACTTCGCAGAGCGGAAGGACTTGGGAGGCTTGGGCCAGAGCAGCAGCGACTGCTCGGCGGCGGTGAGATCGTCCTTGGCGGCGGCGGCGAGGAAGGCGGGGTCGCTGAACAGCCGATGGAGCACCTGCTGCGGGGTCAGCTTGGGCCAGACCGCGTCCACGAGCTGCCTGACCGGCTTGGACCTGGCGACCGCGTCCTGCACCCGGTCGTCGGGAGACTCACCGCGCTGCTCCATCCGGACGAGCACCAGGTGGGCGAGCCGCTGGGCGAGCGTCGCGCGCCCCGGGCCGTAGCGGGTGGTGCCGCGGAGCGAGGCGACGATCTCGCGGACCTCGTGGTCCGCCACCCGGTAGCGGTTGATCCCCTTGGTGAACAGCACGCCCTCGGTGGGCTTGACCACGTGCGCCCACAGGGCGCGTCGCAGCACACCGACGATCCTCGCGTCGCCCTTGAGCGCGCCGACCGCGGGGTCCTCGGTCGCGGAGTGGTCGCCGAGGATCCCGGCGATCGTGGTCTGGTCGACCTTGACCTCGCCCAGCGCGGGCAGGACCGAGGAGATGTAGGAGAGGAACGCCCGGTTCGGGCCGACGATCATCACGCCCGACCTGGCGAGCCGCTCACGGTGGGTGAAGAGCAGGTAGGCGGCCCGGTGCAGGCCGACGGCGGTCTTCCCGGTGCCGGGGGCACCCTGGACGCACACCGTCCGGCCGAGTTCGGAGCGGACGATCTCGTCCTGGTCGGGCTGGATCGTCGCGACGATGTCGCGCATCGGTCCCGAGCGGGGGCGCTCGATCTCCTCGGTGAGGATCCTGCTCTGGGCGAGGGCGGCGCCGCCCTGGTCGAGGCGCTCGTCCTCGTAGGCGGTCAGGTCGCCGCCCTGGTAGCCGAACCGGCGGCGCAACACGACGTGCATCGGGTCGGACGGGCTGGCCTGGTAGAAGGCCCGCGAGACCGGGGCGCGCCAGTCGATCACCAGGGGTCGGCTGCGCTCGTCGTGGACGTGCCTGCGCCCGACGTAGACCGTGCCGGGAAGGTCGTCGTCCGCCTGGCGGTCGAGGCGGCCGAAGAACAGGGGCGTGCCCGAGTGGTCGGCGAGCGCCGCCACCCGCTGGTCCAGCAGCGCCTGCAGGATCTGCTGGGAGACCCAGTCTCCGGCGGCGTCGGAGGAGAGGGACTGGGCGTGCTCGCGCATCGCGCGCAGCGCCGTTCTGGAGGTGGCCAGGTGCTCGCGCTCGGCGGCGAGGGTCCGGGCGGGATCGTCGGTTATGTCAGGGGCCAATTGATGTGCGGGCACGCTGAAGCGCCTCCCATTCGATAAACGGAGGTGGTGGTCATCGGGTAGCGAATGGGCCAGCTTAGCGGTGGCGCCGGTGTGTCTCAAAAGGATTAACGTCGGACTGGGACGCGGTGGGCGCGGGTATCCCGATGGGCGTGCGGATCTCCCCTGTCATACCGACGGTCGCCAATCTTCTCCTGGCCGCGCTCTGGGGGCTTTCGGTGTTCGCGGGCTGGGGGCCGGAGGCATTCTGCTCCGACCCGGGCTGCGTGGCTCGGCTGGACGGGGTGGCCGGGGCATCGGCCCTGTTCGCGGTGATCGCGGCCGGTTGCACGGCGGGTGCCTGGCTGGTGCCCAGGATTCGCGGTGACGAAAATCGTTTTATCACTCTGATGATCACTGCGGTGATCATGTGGATGATCGCGGAAAGCGTTTTCTTTGTCGGCGGACTGATCGTTCGGTAATCATCCTGGCACCCTCCGTCATTCTCCTGTGAAATGGCGAAAAAGCCAGGCGAACATGGTGACTCCCGCAGATCATGGGGGTATGTCGCCAGTGGCCGCGAGGCCTAGCGAGGGGGTGGTTTGTTTGTCGAAAGCCCGCGGGATTTCGTGGACCTGACACAAATTGACGACGTGTTCGCCATGTGGGGCTATTCTCCGGCGAGCACGTCGTCCGCGTCGATGATCTGATATGCGTACCCCTGCTCGGCCAGGAACCGCTGCCGGTGGGCGGCGAAATCCTGATCGACCGTGTCGCGGCTGACCACCGAGTAGAACCGGGCCCCGCCTCCGTTCGCCTTCGGCCGGAGCACCCGGCCGAGCCGCTGCGCCTCCTCCTGCCGCGACCCGAAGGTGCCCGAGACCTGGATGGCCACCGCCGCCTCCGGCAGGTCGATCGAGAAATTGGCGACCTTGGAGACGACCAGGACCTGGATCTCCCTGTCGCGGAACGCCTGGAAGAGCCGCTCCCGCTCCTTGACCTTCGTCTCCCCCTTGATCACCGGCGCGTTCAGGTGCTCGCCCAGCTCGTCGAGCTGGTCGATGTACTGCCCGATGACCAGCACCTGCTCGCCCGGGTGCTGCCGGACCAGCGCCTCGGTCACCCGGGTCTTGGACGGTGTGGTCGCGCAGAACCGGTAGCGTTCCTCGGACTCGGCCATCGCGTAGGCCAGCCGCTCGGCGTCGGTCAGCGTCACCCGCACCTCGACGCAGTCGGCCGGGGCGATCCAGCCCTGGTTCTCCATCTCCCGCCACGGCGCGTCGTACCGCTTGGGGCCGATCAGGGAGAACACGTCGCCCTCGCGGCCGTCCTCGCGTACGAGTGTGGCGGTCAGGCCCACCCGCCGCCTGGCCTGCAGGTCGGCGGTCATCCGGAAGATCGGCGCGGGCAGCAGGTGCACCTCGTCGTAGACGACCAGGCCCCAGTCGCGGGCGTCGAACAGCTCCAGGTGCCGGTAGACGCCCTGCCTGCGGGTCGTCATCACCTGGTACGTGGCGATGGTGACGGGCCGGATCTCCTTCTTCGTACCGGTGTACTCGCCGATCTCGTCCTCGGTCAGCGAGGTCCGCTTGAGCAGCTCCTGCTTCCACTGGTGCGCCGAGACCGTGTTGGTCACCAGGATCAGCGTCGTCGCCTTGGCCTGCGCCATCGCCGCCGCGCCCACGATCGTCTTGCCCGCGCCGCAGGGGAGCACGACGACGCCGGAGCCGCCGTGCCAGAACGCCTCGGCGGCCTCCCGCTGGTAGGCGCGCAGCTCCCAGCCGTCCTCGGTGAGCGCGATCGGGTGGTGCTCGCCGTCGACGTACCCGGCCATGTCCTCGGCGGGCCAGCCCAGCTTGAGCAGATGCTGCTTGATGTTGCCGCGCTCGCTCGGGTGCACGGCCACGCCGTCGTCGCCCAGCCGCTCGCCCAGCAGCGGCTGGATCTTCTTGGAGCGCAGCACCTCCTCCAGCACCGCCCTGTCGGTGCTGTTCAGGACGAGCCCGTGGGCGGGGTGCTTCTCCAGGCGGAGCCTGCCGTACCGCGACATCGTCTCGGCGACGTCGACCAGTAGCGCGTGCGGCACGGGGTAGCGGCTGTGGGCGATCAGCGCGTCGATCACCTGCTCGGCGTCATGCCCGGCGGCCCGCGCGTTCCACAGCGCCAGGGGGGTGACGCGGTAGGTGTGCACGTGCTCGGGCGCGCGCTCCAGCTCCGCGAACGGGGCGATCGCCTTGCGGCACTCCCCGGCCTTCTCGTGATCGACCTCAAGGAGCAGGGTCTTGTCCGATTGGACGATCAGTGGTCCGTCAGTCACAGACTTCTCCCTATGGTCGCTGCGGGCTACGGCGGATCAGCTCATGGTCGCACTCGCGGGTGCGCCCCGCTCCATGTCTCCTGTGTGCAACGGGCGGGAACGCCTGGGCAGTCCCACCTCCCGTCCGGCGTGATGGATCTCACCACCCGGCGATTCCTCGCCTGCCCGGTCTACGGCACCCGTGCGCGACCACAGGCCACGGATGGCGGTCCCCGGGGATGTTCAGTCGAAGGCGCCGTTGATGCCGGCGATGATGAAGGCGGCCGCACCCAGGATGATCAGCCCGATGTTGATGCCGATGCTGATCCAGGTCCACTTGAGCAGGTTCCTGGCGCCCGGGGGGTCGGTGTCCACCCTCCCCAGGGCGACACTCGACAGGATGACGCCGGCCAGGCCGCCGAGGGTCACGTAGCAGCTCAGCGTGAGCACGATGCTGATGACCATGGCGACGATCGCGTGGGTCCTGACACCCTCGGTGTTGCGGTACGGGGGTGCGCCGTAGCCCTTTCCGTAGCCGGGCTCGCCGTAACCCTGCCCGTAGGGCTGCTCGCCGTAGCCGGGCTGCCCGTAGCCCTGACCATAGCCGGGTTCGCCGTAGCCGGGCTGTCCGTAGCCGGGGGCCTGGCCGTAGCCGGACGGCTGGAAGTGCTCGGAGTGGTGACCCTGCTGGGGTTGACCGTAGCCGGAGGTCTGGCCGGGCCCCGTGTTATAGGGGCTCTTCCAGTCGTCCGGGTTGGTGCTGGGGCCTTCGGAGTGACCGCTGCTCACTGTGGATCTCTCGCTTCTGTGGAGCTCGGAACATCAACAGATATCACGATATGGGCCGTGAGCCGTGCGCCTTTGACGAATGGACTCGGTCGCATTCCGGCAGCTAGGCCCTACCCTCCTGGAACTTTTGCCCATCGCGGTCGCTCAGGCGACGCCCCGCCGCGTCGTCGGCCACCGCGGCTCCCTCCCTCCGCCTCGCGAGGCAGCACCCGACCGATCCTCGCGGTGGCAAGATCCGCGGGACAGAGACCAAGGCCGGGATGAGACTGAAAAGGGGCCCTCGCGTTCCGGCGAGTGACGCGGTCCCGCAGGACCGGTGACCGAGCTCGCGGCGGCCCCATCCCGAGATCGAGACTACCCCGTGGCCTTTCCCCGGCACGCCGGGGCCGTCCCCGATCCCGGCCGGACCCGCCGAGGATATCTCAGGCGATGTCGGCGATGCCGGTGATGCGGTGCAGGGCGAAGCGGTGCACCGCCGCCCGCGTCTCGTCGTAGGCGGTGAGATAGCCGCCCTCCATCCGGGCCGGTTCGAGGATCCGGCTGGTGGCGTTGCCCTGGGAGTCGAGGTAGCCGATCCAGACCTGCGACCCCTGCCGGATGGCCTCGCGCAGGGCGACGATCGTGGCGGTGGCGGGGGAGCGCGGCACCTGGCCGCCGGGGGCGACCACCGGGGCCCTGCGGGCCTGGTGGGCGGCGTCACCCGCGCGCACGGCGCGGACGGCGGCCGCCACCACGTCGGCCTCGGGGCCGCCGAACGTGACCGGGGCGCGGACCGCCAGGGTGCTCTCGGTCCTGCGGACGTCGAGCTGAGTGATGATCACGTCGCCGTCGAGGGACTCCGCGGCCGGGGCGTAACCCATCGCGCGCAGCGAGTCGACCAGCGTCGGCCGGGAGGACTGGGCAGCGATCACCGTGGGGGCGAGCCGCCGCAGCCGTAACGGGATCGCCCGCTTGTCGGCCATCACCTCGTCCAGCAGCGAGGAGTCGTCGCACCGCACGTACGCGCTCGCCGTGCCGACGCGCATCCGGCCGTGGCGCCGGGCCACGTCGGTGACCAGGTAGCTGAGCGGTTGCGGCACCGGCGTGGCCGAGTGGCGCTCCAGCATGGCCAGCATCTCCTCGGCGCCCTGCCCGGAGTCCAGTGCCCGCCGGATCGACCGTTCGTCGAAGCGGTAGACCGTCGCACCGCCGGTCGACTCCACCTCGGCCGCCAGTGCCAGCCACCGTCTCAGGTCGCCGGTGAGCGGCCCGGGGGCGACGGCGGTCAGGTCGGCCTGGAGGAGCACGTGGTCGAGTGGCTCGGGCAGCAACGGGAGCAGCAGGCGGGCGGCGGAGGCGGCACGGCCACCGCCGGGGACGCCGGGGTCACCGGAGACGCCGGGACCGTCGAGGGCCTCGGGAAGCAGGGCGCGGCCGTGGCCGGAGAGCAGTCCGAGGCCGGTGACACCGATCTGCTCGGCCTCGCGCAGCGTGAACTCCACCAGCTGGTCGCGCTGGCCGCTGCGACGGCGGGGCTGCTCCCAGGCCAGACGCATCCGCACCGCGTCGAGAGTGGGGGCCACCCCCGGCGTCGCGGCGAGCATGGCCAGGGTGGTGGCGCGCACCTCGGCGGCGGCGGCGCGGCGCAGGTCGGGATGGAGGGCGTTGAGTAGCCGGTCACGCTCGTCGCGCTCGCCGATGACCCCCGGCACCCGGTCCATGGTGAGCCAGGCGCCTGCCAGCAGGGCCCAGCGGTCCTCGGTGGCCTTCACCCGCCAGCCGTCGTAGCCGGGGGTGGGCATCCACTCCCCGTCGACCGCGCCGCTCGCCGCGACCAGCCCCGCCGCGTAGCACACCTCGATGATCATCCCCGCCCCCCACTCGGGCAGGTCGAGCAGGGTCGCGACCCGTCTGAGATCGCGCACGGCCAGGCCGCCGCTGCGGAGCACGCCGGGCGGATCGACGCTCCAGCGTTCGCACAGCTCCTCCGCCGCGCGGGTGAAGGTGAACGCCTGTCCGGCCGCCGTACGGTCGGCGAGCCTCTGGTCGCGCTCGGTGCCCCCGGACACGGGAGGGAGGGGGGACAGGTCCCGGTGGATCCGGCCGTCGCGCAGGAACAGCGCGACCTCGCGGGGCAGCACCACGGTCTCCTCACCGGTGGCGGCCAGCAGCGCGCGGGAGAGGAGCTGCTCGATCGGCGACTGTGCGGTGGCGGCCCGAACCTCGCGGCGGGCGTTGGGCACCCGGCCGCTGGCCGGACCCCAGGCCAGCTCGTTGAGCGCCGACCGGGCCTGCGGCGATACCTCCTCGACCAGCCGTCCGACGATCTCCGGATCGCCGAGCAGTGCGGCGAGGGCCTCCCTGGTGTCGCCGCCCTCGCCTCCGGCGTCCTGGATCAGCTCGGCCAGCCGCTCGGCGGAATGGTGCCGGAACGCCTCCTCGGCGGGCGGGCCGAGCCCGGCGGGAGCGTCCAGCACCCCCCGCACACCGGGGGCCGGAGTCAGGGCCCGGTCGGGTCCGTAGACCAGCGCCATGGTGCGCAGCCGCTCGACCGCCTCCTTGAGGGCGCTCTGGAACGCCGGGCCTGCCGCCCCCGGCAGGGCACGGGCCAGCTGGGCGCGTAGCGACCTGTAGGGGACAGGGGCGGGGAGCACCACCAGCGTCTCCACGACCGCGAGTGTGAACCGGTCGAGCCGGTCGAGTGCCCTGCCCACCGCCGACGGGCTGCCGGCTCGCCCGGCCAGCCCCTCCAGATGCGCGGGCACGGGGGTGATGAGCTCGGGGCGTATGGAGACGAGTGCCCGCAACCGGTCGTCGCTCTGACTGCGCAGCCACTCGGTGAACTCCGTGCTCATTCCGTCAATGGTAAGAGGCTTGACCGACATCATGCGGCCTGAGCGAATTCCGTGATCACACGAAGGGGGTGAATCGATCACGTGATGGGGGGTGAATGGGGGAAGAAGCTCACGAGCGAGACGATGTCGAGAGAGGATGGCCAGCGTGATCGAGCGTGCCGACCAGCTCGTCCTGGACTACGTCAGCAAGGCGGCCGACGCCGCCCAGGGCGTGCTGCAGCCGAGGCAGCGGATCGACTTCGTCGCGGTGCTGCGCAGGCGGATCGACGCCGAGCGGGCGGGAACGGACGATCCGGCCGCGGTGGAGAGGGTGCTGGCCCGGTTCGGTGACCCCGCCGCGCTGGTCCGCCGCGAGCTGCGCCGACTGGGCGCCCAGCCGCGCTCCCGGGCCGCGGGCGTCGTCGCTCCGGCCATGCCCCTTGCCGCGCCCACACCGGACGATTCCGCCCCCGATTCAGCCCCCGGTTCCGATCCGGCGGACTCCGGCGCGGCCGGCCGCGAGGCGCGGGACCCCGGCGAGACCGCACCGGGCGATCTCGGTGTCCCCGCTCCCCGCCGGCCCGTGCGGGGGCATCCGTACGCCTCGACGGGAGTCCCCTCGGATGCCGCCGAGCCCGCACCGGGCGATCCCGGCCACTCGGCCGCTCGCGGGTCAGGGCGAAAGGACCAGGGGGCGTCACCGGTCACCCCCGACGACGGCCCGGGTGGCGGATCGGGTGGTGGAGAGGACTCCGTGGACGAGTGGGAGGACATCGTGGAGGGCGATCCGCCGACCGAGGAGATACCACTCATACGGGATCCCTCGCCGCAGGAAGCGCAGGGAGCCCCGCCTGAGGCGCGGGAGGCCTCACCGGCTGCACCCGCGGCATCGGGAACGGCTCGGCCGGGGGCGGCGGAAGGGGCGTCGCCGGAAGCGCCGGGTGGGAGGCCGGAGGACACGGGGCCACGGGGCCAGCTGCCGCCCGGTGTGGTCAGGGGCATGCGGGAGGCGGAGGAGCTACTGGCCAGGCGGCGGGTACGCGGTCAGCGGGGGTGGCCGCGCCGGTGGAGCCCGGCTCGGTCGCGGGAGGACGTCGCCCCCGCCGCGCGTGACACCCGGGCGATCCTGCTGAGCCACCGGCGTGAGACGGTCGGCATGGGCCTGCTGGCCCTGGCCGGGCTGCTGATCCCCATCCCCCTCGCCCCGATCGCGATCTTCCGGATCCCGGTGCTGGTCTGGGCCGTCGCGGTGCTCGTCGTGATCGCCTGCCAGAGCTGGCACACCTCTGACAAGGTGCTCGGGTTGGCCGCTCCGATCGTGAGCTACACCCTCGGTGGCGGCCTGGTCGCCCTCGTCCGGGCCAGGAACGACCTCGGCACCGTGCTGGATGAGTTCTTCGGCATCAGCGGGCTCATGTTCCTGCTGGGCGCGGCATGGGGGGTCTTCTGGCTGGCCTGCCGCCTGCTCGATCCCGAGGTCACCGCGGGGCGGGGAGGCAGGTGACGCTCCGCGGGCCGTGCCGGGGGCTCTCAGCCGATGGCCTGGACCGCCGACCGGGGCAGCAGGCCGAGCGCGAGGCACACCCAGGCGGCGACGAAACGGTCGCGCTCCGCGCGGCCGGGGGGTTCGCCCACGGTCTCCTCGAACAGCCGGTAATGGACCACCGCCCCGCCGAGCACGGCGCCGATGGCGGGCCAGTCGGCATCGGCCCCGGCGTACTCGGGCTGGGCGCGAAACCAGGTGGTGATCGCGTCGAACATGGGCTGCAGGAGGCCGTCGCGTACGGTCGCGACCAGCTCGGGGAACTGGCTCAGGTCGCGGAAGAACACGCGCGTGAGGTCTCTCTCCTCGCGGACCTTGGCCAGCCCGGACCTGCACAGCTGGGCCAGCCGCTCCTCGATCTCGGTCGAGGTGTCGACGACGCTGAGTTCGGCCAGGGTCTCGGCGATCTGCGCCCGTGTTCTGGCCGCGTGCTCGTTCACCGCCGCGGCCAGCACCTCGTACTTGGACTTGAAGTGCCGGTAGAGACCCCCGGCGCCCGGTGACAGCCCGGAGGCGGCCTCGATCTCGGCCACCGAGGTTGCCGAGTAGCCCCGCTCGGCGAACAGTCGCAGGGCCTCGTCGATGATCCGCTCGCGCGTTGATCTGGTCATTTCTCTGCCGATACCTCCACCATGACCCTATCCAGTGCCGACCATGCCGGGTCGCACCGCGCCGGTCCAAGCCCGTTGCGAGGGCACGCCGGCCGACTCGCCGAGAGGGCGTGCCGGCCGTCGGGCGCTCAGGGGGAACCGTCCGGGGAGGGACCGTTTGCCCGCGGATAAGTAAATCCTTCCGGTGCAGGGTTCCACAGTGGGCGGCGTCATGTACAACACTTGGGATTGGCCATATTTAGGGGGATTTGGCATTCTTTGAGGGCTTCTCGAAGAAACCTCTTCGAGTAGCCGACAAGGAGCGGTGAGTGACCCGATGAACTCGGTGGGATTCGACCTCGATCTGACGCTTGCCGACACCCGCGCGGGCATCGCCGCCGTTTACGACGAGGTGGCGTTGCGCACCGGCTTCTTCATCGACAGCGGCGCCGTGCTGGCCAGGCTGGGGCCGCCGCTGGAGTGGGAACTGGCCAACTGGATGCCCGCCGCCGAGGTCCCCGCGGCGGCCGACGTCTACCGGCGGCTTTACCCGTCGATCGCGGTCCCGGTCACCACCCTCATGCCCGGTGCGCGCGAGGCGGTCGACGCGGTACGGCGGGCCGGGGGCAGGGTCACCGTGGTGACGGGGAAGAACGCCCGCGACGCGGCGCACACCGTCGAGTTCCTCGGCCTGGAAGTGGACGAGCTCGTCGGATCGGTCTTCGGGGCGGCCAAGGGGCCCGCGCTCGCGACTTTCGGCGCCGCCGCCTATGTTGGAGATCATGTCGCGGACATCGAGGCGGCGCGAGCGGGAGGAGCCGTCAGCGTGGCGGTGGCAACGGGCGTCTATCCGGCGGTGGAACTGCGTGATCACGGAGCAGATGTGATCCTGGGCGATCTGACCGAGTTCACCGAATGGTTCGACAGCTGGCGAACTCCCACGGCTCTTGTGTAATTCGGGCCCCAATACACGGTCGCTCTCGGCGTCCGCTGGGCATAACCTACATCCATTCCTTTTCACGACAGTCTGAACGAGGTCACCCCTGTGCCGAGTGGCAAGGTCAAGTGGTACGACGCCGACAAGGGTTTCGGTTTCCTCACCCGCGACGACGGCGGTGAGGTCTTCGTGCATTCTTCCGCGCTGCCCTCCGGCGTGGACTCCCTCAAGCCGGGCCAGAAGGTCGAGTTCGGTGTGGCCGAGGGGCGCCGCGGCCAGCAGGCGCTCTCGGTTCGAGTGATCGACCAGCCCCCCACGCTCGCCAAGACCGCCAAGCCCAAGGGCAAGCGCAAGAAGCCCGACGAGATGGTCGTCATCGTGGAAGACCTGATCAAGCTCCTGGACACGGTCTCCACGTCGTACCAGAAGGGCAAACACCCCGAGGCCACGCACGCGAAGAAGATTGCTGCCGTGCTCCGGGCGGTGGCCGACGACCTGGACGACTGACAGCCCGCCGACCGCCCCTCCGCGTGCCCCGGCTCAGCCGTGGGGGGTGGTCAGCGGTCTGGTCCGCTTCTCCGTGGGGGCGTTATCAGGCCGCACGACCACGGTGGCCGTCCCTGCGGCCCGCGGCCTGACCCACTCGGCGGACACCCCGTCCCGCGCGAACCGCTCTGTACCTTCGGCGGGACGAGGCGTGCCCGGACCCCGGGCGGCCTCGACCCTGGCGTCCACCTCCCGGACCCGCCTGCGGCGACGGACCAGCAGCCAGCCGAGCGAGCCCGCCAGCACCACGGTCATCAGGGCCAGCCCGGCCGATCCGCCGGCGAACAGCGAGAGCAGCAGCCCGATCAGGCCGCCCAGCACCCAGGAGATCTGCAGAAAGGCCTCCACCACGCCGAATGTGGACGAGCGCACCTCCTCGCCGATCTCCCGTTGCACGATCGCGTCCAGCGCGAGCTTGCCCAGGCCCTGGGCGAAGGCGGCCACCAGCGCGACCGCCACCGCGCTCCACAGCTGGAAGACGACCGCGGCCAGCACCGTGATCGTGGTCGTCACCGCGAGCGTGGCCAGCACGATGACCTGCGGGGAGTGGTTGCGCACCCAGGAGGCCACGGCCGTGCCCGCCAGCCCGCCGGCACCGGCGGCCACGGCCAGCACACCGATGGCGACCGTCGGCGGAAGGCCGGGCAGGTTCCTGTCCTGCACGAGGAAGAGCAGGTAGAAGAGAAGGAACCCGGAGTAGAGGCGGATGGCCACGTTGGCCCACATCGCCTCGGCCACCACCGGGCCCACGTTCAGCATCGTGCGCCAGCGGTGCGGCCGCTCCTCGCCGCTCTCGTCCAGCTCCTCCAGGTCGGGGGAGTCGACGTGGCGCGGGAGCCGTACGGCCAGCACGCCCTGGAGCAGGAAGAGCACCGTCGCCCCGCGCAGCACCCACTCGGCGCCGAGCCAGGCGCTGACGCCCGCGCCGACCGGCACCGCGACGCCGGCCGTGACCAGCGCGAACAGGGCGACCCTCGCGTTGGCCGTGACCAGCGCGATGTCGGCGGGCAGCACGCTCGGCATGATCGCCGCGCGGGAGACGTTGTACGCCTTCGACAGCACCAGCACGGCCAGCGCCGCCGGGAAGATCGTGAACACGTCGCCGGGGACGATCGCCGCCGCCATCGCGAAGCAGAGCAGCCCGCGGCCGAAGAGGGTGCCGGCCATCACGAAGCGCCGCCCCGAGCGAAACCGGTCGAGGACCGGGCCGACGAAGGGCGCGACCACCACGAACGGAATCATCGTGATCAGCAGGTAGAGGGCGACCTGGCCGCGGGCCTCGTTCACCGGGAGCTTGAAGAGCGTCCCGGCCAGGGCCGCGGTGACCAGGGCGTCACCCGCGCTGTGCGCGGCGGTCAGCTCGATCAGCTGGCCCAGCCCGGTGCGGCCCGCGCCCTGGGCATGGGTCAGCCGTCGCGCGGCCCTGCCCACTCGCTGGGTGCCGTTGACCGCGCCCAGGGCCGCCCGCGTCGTCGCCCGGCCCGTGCCCCGGCCGGCGCGCGCGCCCGCCCGGCCCGCGGCGGCGGCCGACCTGCCGACCTGCCGAGAGGCGTCACTCACCGTCTTGCGAACCCGCTCCCACCCAGCTGCCACGTATCCAGTCATACCCGAAGGGTGGGGGAGTTGTCCGGTGCGCCTGGTCACTGCCGGGGCTAACGGGAGTCCGCGGTGCCGTTCGCTCCGGTCATGGGTGAGAATGAACTGTGAGCGCAGTGAGCGAGCGAGCCAGTAGGGACAGCAGCCGTCGTGCTGCGGGGCTGACGGGAGACGACTCGTGAGCCGGACTCGATCCCGCGCCGTGGTCCTTGACCAGGCGTGTGTCGCGGCCGTCGACCTGGCCCGTGCCGCGGTCGAGGAGAACGTCAGGCCGGGCGATGTGGGCGAGCACCTCGGGGTCGAGGGCGAGGGCGACCGTGTCATCACCCACTACTTCGCATGTCTCGACCGCGCCTACCGCGGCTGGCGCTGGGCCGTCACCGTCGCCCGCGCCTCGCGGGCGCGCAACGTGACGGTCAGTGAGGTCGTGCTCCTGCCGGGGGCGGGCGCGCTGATGCCGCCGCAGTGGGTGCCCTGGAGCGATCGGCTCCGCCCGGGCGACCTCGGCGTGGGCGACCTGCTGCCCACCTCGGAGGACGACGACCGGCTCGCGCCCGGCTTCACCGAGACCGGTGACGACTCCGACCAGCAGATGATCTTCGAGTACGGCCTCGGCCGAGCCCGGGTGCTCTCCCCGATCGGCCGCGACCGAGCCGTGCGGCGCTGGCACTCCGGCGAGTCGGGGCCGCACACCCCGCTCGCGCACGCCGCCCCCGCCCAGTGCTCCACCTGCGGTTTCTACTGGCCGCTCGCGGGTGCGCTGCGTACCGGCTTCGGCGTCTGCGCGAACGAGTACGCCCCCGACGACGGGCGGGTGGTCGCCGCCGACCACGGCTGCGGCGCGCACTCCGAGGCCGCGGTGCTGCCGCACCAGGTCGAGCCGACCGCGCCGATCCTCGACGATCTCTCGCTCTCGTACGACACCGCCGAGGACGTCCAGGAACCCGACCTGACCGGGTCGGTGGACGATACGGCCTCCGAGCCGCTCGGTCACTCCTGACCCGGCGCCGCCGGGTCTGTTCCGCCCCGCAGCCGCCCCCGCCGCCCGTCCCAGCGGTCCGCCCGGCCGTCGCCGTTCGGGCGCCGCTCCCGTGGTGTCCCGGCCGGGGCGCCTGGCCGCGCGGGCCCCGACCTTTGGAAGATCG
>NZ_JBEXUE010000223.1:0-16086 GCF_040614275.1 Streptosporangium sp. NPDC006013 | reverse complement strand
CCAGCATGAAAGGAATGATCTTGGAGCGGGCGGTGCGGCCGAGCCCGAAGATCCCGCGCAGGCTGTGCACGGTCAGCGCGGTGGTGGCGTGGCCCAGGCCGGCTGTACCCAGGCGGGCGTTCACCTCGATGACGCGCAGTCCCCTGGAGGAGAGCTTGATCTCGGTGTGAGTGAACCCGTCGGTGAACCCGAGAGCGGTGTGCGTGTCCTGCAGGACGCGGCAGAACTCCGGGTCCTGCAGGAGCGCGTCCTGGGCGTCGACGAAGTGACCCACCTCCTCGCAGTACGGCTCGTAGCCCAGGACCTTCCTGCCGAGGAAGAGCGGGGTCACCACGCCGCCCTGGACGACGGCGTCCACGCTGACCTCGGGGCCGTCGGCGAACTCCTCGACCAGGACGGGAATCTCGTAGGTCGCCCCGTCGGGGACCGTCAGCTCCCGGACGAAGGCGAACCGCTCCGCCAGCTCCGAGGGGTCCTCGACCCTGATCACGCCCAGGCTGCCGCCGAGGCCACGCGGCTTGAGGATGGCCGGATAGCCGACCTCCTCCGCGGCCCGCAGGGCCTCTTCCAGCGTGGCGACGGCCAGCGACCTGGGCTGCGGCACGCCGAGCGCGTCGAGTGCGACACGGGTGCGGTGCTTGTCGCGGCAGCGGCGCACCATCTCGGGGTCGCCGCCGGGCAGGCCGAGGGCCTCGGAGACGTACGAGGCGGCCAGGATCCTGGCCTCGTCCCAGCAGAGCACCCCGTGCACGGGTTCGCGGGCGGCCAGCTCCAGTGCGACGCCTGCCATCGCGGGGCCGTCGGTCGTGTCGGCGACCACGGTCCAGCCGGTGACGTACTCCTGCTCCCAGCCGGGTTCGGCGGTCACCAGGAGGTGGATGCGGTATTCGGTGGCGATGGAGCGCAGCAGGTACTCGCGGTAGTGCCGCATTCCCGTCGAGACCACCAGGATCAGCGGCCTGGTGTCGGTGGTCATCTCACGCCTCCTTGGCGGTGGTCACGAGCTCCCGGTCGGAGCCCTGCAGTGTGTCGAAGAACTCCTCGCGGACGGACTCGTCCTCGGTGGGGGCGATCCGGGAGGCCGCGTAGCGCAGCAGCGGTGGCGCCATCATCGAGGTCACGACCGCGACCAGGACGATGACCGTGTAGGACGCGGTGGTGAGCACGCCCAGGCGGAGACCGACCATCGCGATGATCACTTCGATCACGCCCCGGGAGTTGAGACCCGCGCCGAGGGCCAGGGCCTCCCACTTGGTGCGCTTGGCGATGCGCGCCCCGAGGTAGGCGCCGGCGAACTTGGCGGCGATGGCGGCGACCAGCACCACGATCCCCGCCACCAGCACGGGCGGCTTGGCCAGCTCGGTCAGGTCCATCCGCAGACCCGCCGTGGCGAAGAAGATGGGTGCGAGCACCGCGGCGACGAGCGTCTGCAGGGGCGCCAGCCTGGCGACCTTAAGATCCGGCGAGGAGCCGACGAGCGCGCCGCAGATGAAGGCGCCGAGGATGGCCTCGAACCCCATCGCCTGGGTGGCCGCGGCCGAGAGCAGGATCATGATCACCACTGCGGCGATGGTGGTGGCGCTCCCGCCCCGGTCGGCGGCGCGCAGCACCCTGGCGACCACCCGGCGGCCGAGCAGGACGGCCACCAGCACGAGCGCGGCGAGCAGCGCGATCGCGGTCAGCGCGGCCTGCCCGGTGCGTGCCCCGGCGGTGGCGAGCGCGGAGACCACCGAGAGCAGCAGCCAGCCGACCACGTCGTCGACGACCGCGCTGCTCAGGATGAGCTGGCCGATGTCGCGGTGGAGCAGGCGCATCTCCATCAGCACCTTGGCGATGACGGGGATGGCGCTGACGCAGAGCGCGACGCCGAGGAAGAGCGCGAAGACCGTGTGGTCGACGCCCTCGGCGATCATCTCGGCGGGGGCCAGGAAGCCGATCCCGACGCCGAGGACCAGCGGGATGATCAGTCCCATGCCGCTGATCCAGGCGGCGGTCCTGCCCTGGCGGCGGATGAAGCCGAGGTCGAGATGCATGCCGGTCAGGCCCACCAGCAGCAGGACGCCGAGCTGGCCGACGGCGTCGATCATGTGGAATCTGGCCGGGTCGGTGGGGAGCAGCCAGGCGGAGAGGTCGGGGGCGACGTTGGCGAGCAGCGAGGGACCGATCAGGATGCCGGCGCTGAGCTCGCCGAGCAGGGCGGGCAGCCCGAACCTGACGGAGAGGCGGCCCAGGATGGTGGCCAGGCCGAGGAGCAGCCCGAGTTGCAGCAGCAGGACCATGAGGTTCTGCGCGGGGATGACGGCGACCGGCGCCGCGGCGAGCGTCATGGGATCATTCGCCGTTCTCGACGTAGTACCAGTTCTCCGGGCTGATCATCCCGAAGGGGTTGATCGGCTCGAAGCCCCGGAGGTTGTTGGCCACCTCGAACAGCCGCAGCGAGAAGTTCGGGATGAAGATGACCGGGACCTGCTCGGCGATGTAGTCCTGGTACTCGTAGAGCGCGGCCGGGTCGTCGCTGGTCAGGGTGCGGTCGATGAGCTCGTCGGCCTTGGGGTCGGTGTAGTGGCCGAAGTTGCCGCCGGCGTCGGTCCGGAACAGGATCTCGCCGCTCGGGTAGTGGTACACCCAGCCGCCGCCCCAGGTGCTCAGCTCCCACAGGCAGGGGCTGTCGGGTCCGACGACGCAGGGGGCGTCCTCGGCCACCAGGACCGAGCCGTAGACCTCCTGGAGGCGCAGCTCGATGCCGGCCTTGACGGCGTCGTCGCGGAACTGCTCCATCAGCCGGGTGAGCGCGGGCCGGCCCTCGGCGTACCTGAGGGAGAAGCTGAGTTTGGTACCGCCGGGGATGCCCGCCCCGGCCTGGCCGGGCCCCTCTCCGGGGTTGACGCAGACGGCGGGCGTCACGCTGGTGTCCCAGCCGTTGGCCTCCAGCAGCTCGCGGGCCCGATCGGGGTCGAAGGGCAGGATCGGCGCGCCCTGCAGGGTGGGCGAGACCAGGTCGCTCACCGGGTAGCGGGGCACCGGGCCGTCCTGCCGGTAGGCGTAGCCGTGGTAGATGTCGCGGGCCGCCCGGTCCTGGTCGAGGGCGTGCTGCATCGCCTGCCTGATGTAGGTCTGGGCGAGCATCTTGCCGGCGACCGTCGGGTTGTTGTAGTTGAGCGGGATGTAGCGGATGCAGAAGGCCGCCTGCGGGACCAGCGTGTAGTTCTCGCCCAGCGGGTTGGGGCCGCCCTTGGTGGGGTCGTCCGTCGGCTCGGCGCTGAAGCTCAGCGGCAGGTAGCCGACCTGGACGCCGTCGGGCCCGTCCGGCCCCTCCAGCAGTTTCTGGTACTCCTCCCCGTCGGACATGAAGGGGACCTGCCGGAACTCGTCCAGGTGCGCCTTGTTCGGCCCCGAGTAGTGCTCGTTGGGGACGAAGGTGACGACGCCCTCCATGGTGTAGCTCTTCAGCCGCCACGGGCCGCTGACCACGCTCCACACCGGGCTCGTCGCCCAGTGCACCCGGTCGGAGTTGTCCTCCTCGATGACGCCGCCGTTCTCCCCCATCAGGAAGTCGTAGACCGCGGCCACGTTCTCCAGGCTGTAGGAGGCGTCGGAAGGTCCTTCGGCGGTGCGGTCCCACGCCTTGGGCATCGGGGTGATGGTGCTGAGCTGGTTCATCAGCACCCAGCGCTTGGAGTAGACCTTGTCGAAGGTGAAGTAGACCTTGTCCTCGGCGAGCTTGCCGTAGGAGACCAGGTTGTCGGGGAAGCAGCCGGGGACGTACTCGCCGTAGCGCTCGCCCTTGACCGCCATCATGTTCACCCAGAACAGCACGTTGTCCGCGCAGATCGTCTCGCCGTTGGACCACTTCCAGGGCTTGACGGTGACGGTGACGGTCAGGCCGTCCTCACTCCACTGCGGCGGCTCGCCGATGCTGAGGTCGTAGTCGACCTCGGGGGTGCCGTGCGTGCCGAAGAAGTAGAGCGGCCGGTACATCAGGATCTGGAACTCGAGCAGGTTGCGGGTGCCGAAGCGCTCGGGCGGGGTGAAGGGGAAGATGATGGACGGGGGGAATCCCGGCGCGCAGGCCCAGGTCACGGTGCCGCCCTTGACGGGCTTCTCCAGGTTCGGGCGGGCGATGGTGTTCAGGGTCATGTCCGGCTCTCCGTCGTCTGGTGGTTCTGTGCGAACGTCTTCGGGTCGATCTCCTCGAGCAGGGACACGCCGCTGTCCGCGTGGGCGCCGTAGCGCTCCCACGTCTCGTGGAGCAGCACGCGGCCGTCGGGGAGCAGTTCGGGGGTGCTGCGGCAGTGGCCCGACACGACGGCGCCGTTGTCGAGGACCATGGTGTAGGCGAAGTCGAGGGTGCCGTCGGGGGCGCAGAGCCCGGTGAGGGTCCCCCGGCGGGCGTGCCCGCCGGAGAACTCGCCCCACAGCAGGTCCCCGTCCTGGCGGTACAGGGCGATCGGGTGCCTCTCGGTGGAGGGGACGCCGCCGGTGGTGAAGCGGCGCCCGTTGTAGTCGATCATGACCGGCCCGCCCTGAGTTCGAGGGTGCAGCACTTGGCGCTGCCACCGGACTTCAGCAGCTCGGAGAGCTCGACGCCGATGGGCTCGTAGCCGCGCTCGCGCAGCTCGTCCATCAGGTGGGTGGCCGAGGGCGGCATCAGGACGTGGCGGCCGTCGGAGACGGCGTTCAGCCCGAACACCTCGGCGTCGGCCTCGGTGGCGATGATCGCGTCGGGGTACAGGACGCGCAGGACGCCCTGGCTCTCCTTGGAGAAGGCTCCCGGGTAGTACATGATCTGGTCGTGGTCGAGCACGGCCAGCGCGGTGTCGAGGTGGTAGAAGTGCGGGTCCACCAGGCGCAGCCCCGCCACGGGCATCCCGAAGAACCGCTCCGCCTCGCGGTGCGAGCGGATGTCGGTGCGGAACCCGGTGCCGGCCAGCAGGTACCTGCCGGCGTGCAGGTAGTCGCCCTCGCCCTCGTTGACGTGGACCGCCTCGCGGGTCTCGTAGCCTCTGGCGCGGAACCACTCCAGGTAGGCGGGGCCCTCCGCGGCCCGCTCCTCGTACCGGAAGCGGGCCGACAGCACCTTCCCGTTGATGACCGTCGCGCCGTTGGCGGCGAACACCATGTCGGGGTAGCCGGGCAGCGGCTCGATGAACTCCACCTGGTGGCCCAGCGCCAGGAAGGCGCGGAGCAGACCGTCCCACTGGAGCCTGGCCAGCGCGCCGTCGACTGGCTTGTCCGGGTTCATCCAGGGGTTGATGGAGTAGACGACGTCGAAGTGGGTGGGCGGGCACATCAGGTAGCGACGAGTGCGCGCCACCCGCCGGGTCCGCTGCGGCGCCTCGGTGGCCAGCTGTGTCATGTCAGTTCTCCTTCCTGGACGAAAGTGACGTTGATCTTGGATGCGTAGTCGAGCATCGTCTCCCTCGCGTCCTCCAGGGAGGTGCCGGTGGTGCCGAGGAAGCCGAGGATGCTGTTGCCCTCCGGCGGGCGCCGGATGACGTCCCCGGGCCTGGCGGTGATCTTGAGGAAGAAGACCCGGTCGGACTCGGCGACCTCGGCCGGCACCTCGATCGAGGCGATCCGGCCGGCGTCGCAGAGCAGGCACATCGCGGTGACGTGGACGCCGGTCGGCCGGTAGTGACGCACCCTCGGCGTGGCACCCCGCGCCACGTCCATGACCGCGCGGATCGGGTTGTGCGTGGCGGTGATCCCGGCGATGAGATCCAGCCCCCCGCCGCCGGGCCGGATCGCGATCTCCAGCAGGTACGGCTCGCCCCGGTGGAAGCGGACCTCGGCGTGCAGCACGCTGCGCCGCAGCCCCTGGGCGTGCGCGCCGGCCCTGACCACGCGGTGGACCGCGGCCACCTGCTCGGTGGTGAGCGAGGTCGGCGCGTGGTGCACGTCGTCGTCGAAGGTGCCGCCCTCGACGGTGATCCGGTCCACGATGGAGCCGAGGTAGACCTCGTCGTCCCAGGCCACGGCCTCGATGAGGAACTCCTCGCCGTCCAGGAACGACTCGATCAGCAGGCCGTGCGGGCCGAGGTCGAGGCCGTGCGCCTCCATCTCGAACCACGACATCCCCTCGATGCCCTCAAGGGCCTGCGGGAACAGCTCGGCCATCTCCTCGCTGTCGTCGACCTTGAACACGAAGTTGCTCGCGGCGCCCAGCGTGGGCTTGAGGATGACCGGGTAGCCGAAGTCGTCCGCGGTCCCGAGCGCCTCCCGCAGGTCGGTGACGAAGCGGAAGTCCGGATGCGGGGCGCCGTGCCTGCGGTGCGCCTCACGCATCAGCAGCTTGTTACGGCTGGTCCTGGCCGCCTCGACGCCCACGCCCGGCAGGCCGAGCGCCTCCGCGACCGCCGCGACCGTGGTCACGGCCGACTCGGAGAAGGTGATGATCCCGTCGAAGCGCTCCTGCTCGTGCCAGTTCTTGGCCTCGGTGATGAGGTCGTCGATGCGCTGGGAGCCCGCGACGCGGTAGCGGTCCTTGGGCCAGAAGTCCGGGGTGCCGATGCCGTTGAGCACGTAGAGCTCGGCACCGAAGTCCTGAACCTGCTGGTAGCGGGACTGGTAGTAGGTGGCGTTCTGTCTGGCTTCAAGGGCGAGGAGTTTCATCGGGGACTCCCGGGCAGTCGCGGTAGTGAGAAGGCGTCGATCGTCTCGGCGGAGGTGTCGAGGGTGAGCTCGACGCCCGCCGCCTCGGCCTCGGCCGCGACGTCGATCAGGATGGGCGCGGCGCAGGCCAGGAAGGCGCGTACCTCCATCAGCAGGTCACCGGTCTCGTCACGCTCGGCGGTCAGCAACCTGCCGAGCTGGGTGACGATGCCGTCCGCCGCCCTGGTCAGGCTGAAGGAGGTGAGGTCGTAGCAGAGCCTGAACCTCTCGACGATCACCGCGGCCCGGTGCCGGCCGGCGGCGGTGACCTTGAGCTCCTCCCCCGGGTCGGTGACGAGGGTGTCGAGGCGGTCGGCAAGCGCGTTCCACGGCTCGCGCAGCCGCCTGCCGGTGACCTTGTCGAGCCCCTCCCTGGTGAAGTTGGCCCGCTGGTCCTCGGGGCAGGTGAGCGCGAGGTAGAACCGGACGAGGTCGCGCGGCACCTCGGCGACCAGATCGGCGCCGCGGATCAGGTGGTTACGGCTGGTGGAGAACTTCTCGTTCTCCAGCTCGTAGAACTCGTTGCAGACGTTGGCGTCCGGGGTGATGTAGCGGTCGCCGTGGGCCAGCAGCATGACCAGGTCGACCATGCCCCAGAAGTAGACGTTGTCGAAGCCGTGGAAGTAGACCAGGTGGTTGCCGCTCTCGGCACGCCAGGCGCTGTCGACGGGGCCCTCGGGCCCGCCGGCCGCCTTCCAGGTGCTGTAGATCGAGGCGGGCATCGCCTCGACCCACGGGTAGAGGATCTGCCCGGGGGTCTCGGCGAACGGGGCGTCGATGCCCCACCCCGGTGACGGCACCGTGATCGGGATCTCCGGGAGCGGCCGGGCCAGGATTTCGCGGATGAGCTGCCTGCTGTGCCCACGCCAGGTGCTCGTCCGGGCGGCGTAGTAGGCGGTGAGCTCCTCCCGGTAGTTCTCGATGGGCAGGACCAGGACGGTGACCTCGCGCGAGGTCACCGGGTCGTCGGGGTCCAGGACCGAGCGCGGGTCGCCGAGGTCGTCGAAGTGGTTGGGGTGGCCGCAGCCCTCGCACGACCCGCCGCAGCTCTCGGTCAGACAGGCCGGGCACTCGCCCTTGACCAGCCCGTCGAACAGGTGGGTTCCCGCGTTCTCCGCGTACGGCATGCGCACGGTACGGAGTTCGAAGCGCCCCTGGCTGTGCAGGGCGGTGACGAAGTCGAGCACGGTCTGCCGGTAGGAGTCGTCGACGGGCGGCAGCGGGGCCAGCGAGATGCCCATCGCCTCGACCGACCGCTGGATGGCCGCGGTGGAGGTCGCGCACAGCTCGGCGGGCGTGGTGCCGTGCTTGTGGGCGGTCGAGATCATGTAGGACTGGCTGTCGTCGGTGCAGGTGTTGTAGTTGACGGGGCGGCCGTCGGCCCGCAGGTAGCGGGCGTAGACGTCACCGGCGATGTAGGGGCCGGCCATGTGGCCGACGTGCAGGTCGCCGTTCGGCGTCGGGGTGGCGGCGATGACGATCGTCCCCGTCATTTCTCCTCCAGGTGCCGGGTCTCGAACGCGCGGGCGAGGTCGTGGTCCCACCAGATGCCGTACATCTCGAAGTCGGCGGTGCCGTCGTTGACCACCTGGTGGTCGGTGCCGGGCGGGAAGTAGGCGACGTCCCCGGCGGCGAAGGGGGCGCGCTCGCCCTCGCTCTCCAGGACCGCCTCGCCGGAGACCGCGATGAAGATCTCGTACTCGTGGTGGGCGTGCCGGGTCGAGGCGGTGCCGGGCGCGATGACGCACCAGGCCCCCTCGAACGGGGCGTTCAGCGTCTCCCAGGGCAGCAGCCTCTTGGCGAGCAGGCCGTTGTCCGGGCGCAGGTGGGCAGGGTCATAGGAACGGAGGTCCACGGGGATTCTCCTCAGTGGGTTTCAGGGGGGGTTCGGGGGGATCAGGAGGCGACCGGCAGGGCGAACGGTGACAGGAGCTCGGCGGTGGCCCGGCTCTCCTGGATGTCGCCGACGATCTCCTCCGCCCGGTTGGCCAGCGTGCTGAGCAGGGAGTCGGCGATGCCGTGCGTGTCCTCGTTGACGCCCTGCAGGTAACAGGCGGCGCTCGACCCGGCGGGCAGGGCCAGCTTGTAGAAACGGTCGACGCCGATCTCGCCGAGGCCGGCCCTGGTGGCCAGGTCGCGGATGAGCGAGGGCATCCGGCGGTCGAAGCCGGTGCCGAGCAGCAGGACGTCGCAGGGCAGCTCGTCGTGACGGCCGCTCTTCCTGTCCCTGAGGGTGAGGACGATCTCGCCGCCCTCGATCCTGGCCTGGGAGATCTCGGCCATCGTGATCATCCGGATCCTCTCCTGTCCGGTGAGACGCTCCAGGTAGATCTGCCGGTAGAGGCTTTCGAGCAGGCCCGGGGAGAGACCCGCGTAGTTGGTCCGGTGCATCTCGCCGAGGAGCTGGCGGCGGGCCTCGGGGCGCGACTCGTAGAACTCGTCGACGAAGGAGGCGTAGAAGAGCTCGTTGGTGAACTTGCTGCTCTCGTAGCCGTTGAGGCCGATGGAGCGCATGATCATCGTGCACTCGGCGTTGGGCATGCTCTGGTGGGTGGCCCACAGCATCTCGGCCGCGCTCTGCGCGCCGCCGATGACCGCGACCCGGTGCGGGGCGTCGTGGTCCAGCCCGGCGATCCCCTTGCTGTACTCGGTGCTGTGGATGATCCGCTCGCGAGGAAGCGTCTCGAACACCTCGGGGATGTGCGCATCGCGGCCCGCGCCGACCACCAGGGTGCGGCAGCCGATGGTCGAGCCGTCGGCGAGCCGGACGATCCAGCGCTCGATCTGGCCGTCACCGGACAGGACCGGCTCGACCGCCGCGCAACGCCGGCCGTACTCGATGCGCACCTGGGCGAGCGACTCCGCGACCCAGATCAGGTAATTCGAAATCTCCATTCTGTACGGGGTGAAACTACCCAGGTTGACGAATTCACTAAGCCTTCCCACCGAGTGCAGGTGATTCACGAAGGAGAACCTGCTCTGCGGGTTCCTCAGAGTGACCAGGTCCTTGAGAAAGGAGACCTGGCTCTGTGTCCAGGGCAGCAGCATTCCCCGCTGCCAGGCCACGTTCTCGTGCTGCTCTATGATCAGCGTTCTGGTTGCCAGTTCCGGAGCGAGCTCTTCGAGAGCCACGGCGAGGGCGAGGTTGGACGGCCCTGCGCCGAGAGCAAGTAACTCGACTTCCTGGTGCTTCACGATGGTCGCCTCCCGGACGACTTCTCGGGCACGGTGCCCGTTACGAATGGATTTCTCCTGGTCGGCTCACTGCCAGCCGGCTCCGCCGGCCAGGATGAGGGCCGCGGCCGCCGCGGGGCCACCGGCCTTCTTCCCGGTCGCGGCCGCGGCCGCCACGGCGGTCGTGAGGATGGCGGTGAGCGAGCGGACGCCGATTACGGGGGCGACTGGACAAACCACGGCATTCATCGTTCTTCTTCCTTTCGGCCGGTAATCATCGGCGCCCTTTTCACTGTTTCCCGGGTGATCTTCCGGCT
This sequence comes from Streptosporangium sp. NPDC006013, assembly GCF_040614275.1. Lineage (NCBI taxonomy): Bacteria > Bacillati > Actinomycetota > Actinomycetes > Streptosporangiales > Streptosporangiaceae > Streptosporangium > Streptosporangium sp. NPDC006013. The sequence goes on along the minus strand of NZ_JBEXUE010000223.1, from coordinate 5,944 downwards.
TACTTTCACCGGACATTTCCCGCTTTGTTCTGACACTTCGATTCTTGGTTGATATCCGGGTATTCCGGAAGGCCTTGGGGCTGTCAGCGCGCTGCAATGGCAGGACGCTGACAGGCCTGGCCGCCGGAGGCCTCGAAACGGGCGAGAGCGAGGGCGAGGTCGGTGCCGCAGCCCAGCAGCGACCAGCCCGCGAGCTCGGGCACACCGTCCAGACAGCGCCCGCAGAGCCGGGCCGCCGCGCTCTCGGCGGCGTCGAGGGTGCGTCTGCGAATGAAGAGGCCGAGGTCCACGCCGCCGGCGCGCTCCTCGCCGTAGACGTGCTCAAGCCCTTCCTCGGGCTCCGCCAGCACCAGGAGCAGACGCCGGATCTCGCGCGCGGACATCCGGCCGCCGGGTGGGGCCAGGCGGCCTTCGATCTCGGGGGCGCGTAGGCGCACGTTGATGAGATACATGAATCGACAGTGGTCGGCATGTGGCGAATAGAACAGGTATTTCCCCTGGCAGGTCCCTAACGTGGCAGGGTCATGCCAGCGTGCCGCGGGCCGGCCCGGGAGCGGCTCCCCTGCCCCCGCCACCCGCCGTTCCGGCCCCCCGGAGGCGAGCGCATAACCCCGTCGTCACTGCGCCTGGCTAGTTTCAGGCTGAGACCATCGTGGGCCCTGCCCGCAGATCGGGTCTTGGTCATGCTCGAACCGTGGAGGAGTCGTGCTCATGCTGCTTGGCATCGGGTCCGCCGAGGAAACCGTCTACCGAACCATCCTGGAGAATCCCTCCTACGGCGTGATGGAACTGAGCCTTGAGTTGGGCTGGCCGGTCCATCGGATCCGCAACACGCTGGACGAGCTGGCCAAGCTGTCGCTCCTGCGCCCCTCCTGGGAGGAGCCGGACGTGCTGCGCCTGGTCCGGCCGGAGGTGGGGCTGGCCGCGCTGCTGGCCCGCGAGGAGGCCGCGCTGCTGGCCAAGCAGCAGGAGATCGAGCGGAGCCGGATGGCCGTCGCCCAGATGATCGCGGCCTACGCCGACCAGAACCCGGCGCGCTCCGGCGGGGACTCCGAGTCACTCGTCGGCATCGACACGATCCGCACCAGGATCGAGGAGCAGGTCACCGAGTGCCGGCAGGAGTTGCTCGGGTTCGAGCCGAAGAGCACCCAGACGCCGGACAACATCGCGGCGAGCCGTCCCCTGGACGAGGCGCTGCTCGACCGGGGTGCGGCGATCCGCGTCGTCTACACCGACAGCATCCGCAACGACCAGCCGACCAGCGCGTACGCGGCCTGGCTCACCGACCGCGGCGGCCAGGTGCGCACCACTCCCGGCCTTCCGCTCCGCATGCTCGTCTTCGACCGCCGGGTGGCCCTGCTGCCGACGGATCCCGAGGACAGCAGCGTCGGCGCGGTCCTGCTCCGCGGCGCGGGCGTCGTCACCGCCCTGGTCGCGCTGTTCGAGCAGACCTGGGGTACCGCCACCCCCCTCGGTGAGGAGCGCAGGCGCGACGAGAAGGGCCTCAGCCATCAGGAGCGCGAGGTGCTCCGCCTGCTCTCCGCGGGACTCACCGACGAGGCGGTGGCCCGCAGGCTCGACGTCTCGGTACGCACCCTGCGTCGTGTCACCGCCGACCTGATGGAGCGGCTCGAAGCACGCAGCCGTTTCCAGGCCGGCTACCTCGCGGCCACCAGAGGGTGGCTGCCCCGCCCGTGACGGCGGCTCCGCCTCCCGCCGGACCTGGGATCAGGGGTGGTAGGCGCGCGTACGGGGCCACCAGCCGGGCACGGCCGCGTGGTACCTCTCGTAGTCGGCGCCGAACCTGCGGCGCAGACTCGGCTCCTCGTACCAGTGGACGAACGCGACGACGGCCGCGGCCGTGACGGCGCCGTACAGCAGCAGGACGGGCCGGCCCAGAAGCAGCGCCTGCCCGCCGATCGTCGCGAGGACGGCCACGTACATCGGATTCCTGACGTATCTGTACAGACCTCCGATGACCAGGCGCTCGGGCGGTGCGACCGGGGCGGGAGTGCCCAGCCCCTCCACTACGAACCGGACGAATGCCCTGACCAGCACCACGACCCCGGCGACGACGAATGACGCGCCGATGAGGCGTAGCGAGACCGTGCCCCAGGACGGCGCCGCCGGCATCGGGTCCGCCGTCTCCCACCGGGTGATCCACCAGGGCACGAACCCGGCCACGGTGCCCGGCGCCAGCGCGAAGAAGATCGTGCTTCCGAGGGCCGCGGGTGTCCTGCGCACAGCGTCACACTCCCGTGTCACGACCGGCCGGCGACAGCGCCATCTGCAGCACCGCCGACAGCACGGCCACCGTTCGTCGCAGAAAATTCACTATGCGTTGAGTTTAAGCTACGCCAGCAGAACATCAACGGGCACGACGCGGATCCCTGGCCAACGTCACCAACTCACGGTCCCGCACCGCATGGACACGGTGCGCACCCCGCTTCGAGCGAGGCCTCCTCCGAGCGGCCGACCAGCCGGAATGTGACGGAAAGGCGGGGTTCACACGACGTACAACCAGGCACCCGGAATGCGTTAACCCCGTGCACATAGGCTGTTCCGCGGCCGGAAGGGCCTCACACCACATGGGGGAAGACCGTGAGTCCGTTACCAGCCGACACCGACGTGCCACCGCGGGCGCTCCTGCCGGGAGGGACCGCGCCGCAGGCCAGGACGCTGCTGGACATCCTCGACCAGACCACGCGGCGCCACCCCCACGCGGCCGCGCTGGACGACGGGCGGACCCGCCTCGACTACACCGGCCTACGGGCCGAGGCCGGGCGAATGGCCCTGGAGCTGCGGGCCGCCGGGGTCGGGCGCGGCGACCGGGTCGGGGTGCGGATCCCCTCGGGCACCGTCGGCCTGTACGTCGCGATCGTCGCCGTGCTCACCGTGGGCGCCGCCTACGTACCGGTCGACGCCGACGACCCCGACGAGCGGGCCGAGCTGGTCTTCGGCGAGGCGGGAGTCCGCGCCGTCATCGTCGACGGCGGGAAGATCATCCCCTACGGCGACCCCGGCGTCTCCCCTTTCGGCGTCGGTCCGGCACACGACCTGACACACAGCCCGGCCGTCCCGTCTCACGGCGACGGCGGGCGGCCCGGCCCCGAGGACGACGCGTGGATCATCTTCACCTCGGGGTCCACGGGAAAGCCCAAGGGCGTGGCGGTGACCCATCGCAACGCGGCGGCGTTCGTCGACGCCGAGGCGCGGCTGTTCCTGGCCGGGGAGCCCATCGGGCCCGGTGACCGGGTGCTGGCGGGGCTCTCGGTCGCGTTCGACGCCTCCTGCGAGGAGATGTGGCTGGCCTGGCGGCACGGCGGCTGCCTGGTGGCGGCACCGCGGGCGCTGGTGCGCGCCGGCATGGACCTGGGACCGTGGCTGGTCGACATGGGCATCACGGTCGTGTCGACAGTACCGACCCTGGCCGCGCTCTGGCCGGTCGAGACGCTCGACGACGTACGGCTGCTGATCTTCGGCGGTGAGGCGTGCCCGCCGGAACTCGCCGAGCGGCTGGCCGTGCCGGGGCGCGAGGTGTGGAACACCTACGGCCCGACCGAGGCGACGGTGGTGGCGTGCGCGGCGCCGCTGACCGGGGAGGGGCCGGTGCGGATCGGGCTGCCGCTGGCGGGCTGGGATCTGGCCGTTGTCGGCAAGGACGGTGAGCCGGTGGCGATGGGCGAGACCGGGGAACTGGTCATCGGCGGGGTCGGGCTCGCCAGATACCTGGACCCGGCCAAGGACGCCGAGAAGTACGCCCCGCTCGGATCGCTCGGCTGGGAGCGCGCCTACCGCAGCGGCGACCTGGTACGGGCCGAGCCGGAGGGACTGCTCTTCGTCGGGCGGGCGGACGAGCAGATCAAGCTCGGCGGCCGCAGAATCGAGCTGGGCGAGGTCGACGCGGCCCTGCGGGCGCTGCCCGGGGTCGCCGGGGCGGCCGCGGCGGTCCGCACGACCGGTGGCGGGCACCAGCTGCTCGTCGGCTACGTCATACCCGGCGAGGAGTTCGACCAGCAGGACGCCAGGGACCGCCTCCGCCACACCCTGCCCGCCGCGCTGCTCCCCCGGATCGCTCTGGTGGACGACCTGCCGACGCGTACCTCCGGGAAGATCGACAGGGATGCCCTGCCCTGGCCGCCGCCCAAGAAGTCCGGCCCGGCCCCTACCGGGGTGCCGGACGTCGACCCGTGGGTGGCCGAGTGCTGGCTGGACATCCTCGGCGTCGTCGAGGGCGACTTCTTCGCCGAGGGCGGCACCAGCCTCGCGGCGGCCAGGCTGGTCTCGGCGCTGCGGACCCGCTACCCCGCGGTCACCGTCGGCGACGTCTACGACAACCCGACGCTGCCCCGGCTCGCCGGGCACCTGTCGGCACTCGACGCGCCGGAGATCGTGACTACCGACCGGATCGTCACGCCGGTACCGCGCCGTGCCGCGATCGCACAGACGGTGCTCACCATCCCGCTGCTCACCGTCGGCGCGCTGCGCTGGGTGGTGGCGCTGGCCGCGCTGAACAACCTGGTGGGCCTGCCCTGGGCCCCGGCCGTCTCGTGGTGGTGGGTGCTCGCGGGCGCGCTGCTGTTCGTCAACCCCGCCGGGCGGATCGCGCTGGCCGCGGGCGGCGCCCGGCTGCTGCTGCGCGGGCTGAAACCCGGCACCTACCCCCGAGGCGGCGGCACGCATCTGCGGCTCTGGTTCGCCGAGCGGCTCGCCGAGCGGCTCGGCGTGGGCGAGGTGTCCAGCGCCCCGTGGCTCACCCACTACGCGCGGGCGCTCGGCGCCCAGGTCGGCGATGACGCGGACCTGCACTCGATGCCGCCGATAACCGGGATGCTCAAGCTGGGCAAGTACGCGGCGGTCGAACCCGAGGTCGACCTGAGCGGCTACTGGATCGACGGCGACCGGGTGCGTGTCGGCGAGATCAAGATCGGCGCCTCCGCCACGGTCGGCGCCCGCACCACCCTGTTCCCCGGTGCGAAGATCGGCAAGAACGCCCAGGTCGCGCCCGGCTCGGCGGTGGCGGGTTCGGTGCCGTCCGGGGAGCGCTGGGCGGGCGTGCCCGCGAGCCGGATGGGCAAGGCCCGCCAGCCGTCGGCCGACCGTCCGCCGCGCTCGTGGCGCTGGGTCGCGGTCTACGGGCTGTCCGCGCCGGTCCTGGGCCTCTTCCCGGTGATCGCCATGCTGCCCGGCCTCGCCGTGCTGCTGCGCGGCGGCGCCCCCTCCCTGACCTCCGTCCTTTCCGGGGTGCCCACGGCCACCGTCGTCTCCACGGTCACCCTCGTCCTGCTGACCGTTGCCTCGGTGCGGCTGCTCTCAGCCGGCCTGCACGCCGGGCAGCACCCGGTGCACAGCCGCCAGGCCTGGCAGGCGTGGGCGACGGGCCTGCTGATGTCGATGGCGCGGGTCTGGCTGTTCCCGCTGTACGCGAGCATGGTCACCCCTGCCTGGCTGCGCGCCCTGGGAATGAAGGTCGGCCGGGACGTGGAGCTGTCGACGGTGCTGGCGCTGCCGTCGATGACCTCCGTCGGGGACGGCGCCTTCCTCGCCGACGACACGATGGTGGCGCCGTACGAGCTGGAGGGCGGCCGGCTGCGGGTCGACCATGTGCGGATCGGCAAACGCGCGTTCCTCGGCAACTCGGGGATGACCGCGCCGGGGCGCAAGGTGCCCAAGGACGGCCTGGTCGCGGTGCTGTCGGCGGCGCCGAAGAAGGCCAAGGCGGGCTCGTCCTACCTGGGCATGCCACCGGTGGAGCTGCGCAGGGCCACCGAGGAGATCGACCGGAGCCGCACCTACGATCCGCCGCCGAGACTGAAGGTCGCCCGCGCCGCGGTCGAGGTGTGCCGCGTCGTCCCGGTGATGTGCACCGTCGCCGTGGCCGTGCTCGTGGCGGCGGCCCTGGAGTGGCTGGCCAGGGCGTACGGCTTCGCGGCGGCGATCGTCC
>NZ_JBEXUE010000222.1:0-16090 GCF_040614275.1 Streptosporangium sp. NPDC006013 | reverse complement strand
GTCCCGCATGAGGCTCCAACAGACAGCAAGCCCGCCTCAGCGGGCCCGCCATGATGTCCGTTTCCTCAGGGCTCTTCTCGACAACTGTGCGGCGCGGCCCGTCTCTCGCACCCCCGTCACTTCCTCCCGCGGAGTTCTATGGGAGGCGGTCTACCTGGTCGAGGGCCTGCCGGCCAACGACTCACCCGACCACCGCAGCGTAACGGTCGCCACCGTGCGCGCGGATCGGAGGAAGCGGCGCGACAACGGCAGTTGGAGGAGGTGGATCAGCGCCCGGTCGCGCCGTCGATCAGTTCGCGGAGGATGTCCGCGTGGCCGGCGTGGCGGCCGGTCTCCTCGATCATGTGGGTGAGTGCCCAGCGGATGCTGGGCGTGGGGCTTTTCGGCCGCGGCCGGGGGACCGGTGCGCCGAGGTCGGTGCACCCGTCGAGAACTTCGTTCGCGCGCTCGACCGTCTTTCGGTAGCGGGTGACGACGTCGGCCACGCTGTCCGCCGGCGCGGCCTGGAACGTCGCCTGCCAGTCGGTGACGTCGTCCCCGAGGAACGTCGAGCGCTCGACGAAAGTAAGGTGATTGAGCAGGCCGAGCAGGTTCGTGCCCGACGGCACTCCGGCTGTTCGGACCTGCGGTTCGGGGGCACCGTCGACCTTCGCGGCAATCGAGGTCCGGAGGTAGTCGAGGAAGCCGCGCAGGATCTCGATCTCGCTGCTTCCGGTCCGGGGCGGCGGGGTGTCGCCGCGGTGGTTGCGGCGGGAGGCGGTGGGCATGGTGGCCTTCATGGGGAGCGGCGCCGAGGCCGGGTCAGGCGGTGCGGCGGATGAGCAGGACGTGGTCGGTGACCTCGGCGGTGCGCCCGCCCGGTCCGGTCGCGATCCGGCGGGGTGTGTCGGCCCGCTCGACCGTCCATGTCGCCGGGTCCAGATTGATACCCGCGGCGACCTCCCGCGGGGTCGGGTACCGGACGTCGGGATCCTGGTTCCACGACCACGGCGCGGTCGAGCCGTGGTCGACGACCAGCAGCCGCCCGCCCCGGCGCAGCGCGTGCGCGGCCGCGCGCAGGACGGTTGCCCTGTCCAGGTCGAAGGGGGTGTGCAGGTAGTGGGCGCAGATCAGGTCGAACCCGCCCTGCGGGAAGGACTCGTGCAGGTCATGCCGCTCGGCGATGACCCGGTCGCCCAGGCCGCGTGAGCGGGCAAGGCCGGCGAGCCGCTCGACCGCCACGGCCGAGATGTCGACGGCGGTGACGTGCCACCCCCGGCGGGCGAGCCACAGCGCGTCGCCGCCGTCGCCGCATCCGAGGTCCAACACGTCGCCGGGCGGCAGGCCCGTGACCGTCTCGGCGAGACGGTCGTTCGGCTGCGGGTCGGTGGCCGCGGGTCGGGCCGCGTAGACGCCCTCCCAGAACATGACCGCATCGGTGGTGCTCATCGAGGCTCCTTCTGTCGGGATGCGCTCAGTCTTGCCGGACTCGCCACGATCTGGCACGAAATCTTGCGGTTTTGGCAAGATGGTCTCGTGGACCATGAAACGGAAGACGTGCTCGACGCGGTGGGGCCGCGGCTGCGTGCGCTGCGTCGTAACCGCGGCATCACCCTCGCCGACCTCGCGGCGACGACCGGGGTGTCGGAGAGCACCCTGTCCCGGCTGGAGAGCGGGCAGCGCCGGGCGACCCTGGAGTTGCTGCTGCCGCTGGCCCGTACCTACGACGTTCCGTTGGACGACCTCGTCGGTGCCCCGCGCACAGGCGACCCCCGGATCCACCTGAAGCCGATCCGGCGGTTCGGGATGATCTTCGTTCCGTTGTCCCGGCGGCCGGGCGGTACGCAGGCGTTCAAGATGATCATCCCCGCTCGGCCGGAACCGCTCGAACCGACCCCACAGACTCACGAAGGCTTCGAATGGCTGTACGTGCTCAACGGTCGCCTGCGGCTGGTGCTCGGCGAGCGCGACCTGACGTTGCCGCCCGGTGAGGCAGCCGAGTTCGACACGTCCTTGCCGCACTGGCTGGGCAGCGCCGACGGCGGCGTGGTCGAGCTTCTCATCCTGTTCGGCCTGCAAGGGATGCGTGCGCACGTGCGCGCCGGCCCTCATCGGCCGTCTCACGGCGGGATCCAGCGGTGAGCTCGGTGAGATGACCGTCTGTTCGCGTCAACAGCGAGCCTTCCCGCACAGAACCCGCGGTCGACGACGTTGCGCCCGCAGGGGTCGACCGGGTCGAAGGCTGATGGCCACTGCAAGCCGTCTCGCTCCAGGGTAAGAAATCATGGGGTCTGAGTGCCCGTGAACAAATCGATCGTTAAGGCGACTCACGCGAGCTGAATCGGGAGAGCCGCCGCCCCATGAGAATGATCATCGACCACAGCACCATGGCTTCGTGATGCTCGGATAACCGTTCATGGTCGCGTACGCAGCGCCGGCACTGGAAGATCCACGACAACGACCTTTCCACCACCCACCTGCGGGGCAGGACGACGAAGCCGCTGACATCGTCACTCGCCACGTCTTGATCAACTTCATGGCGACTCGCTAAGGTTAGGCGCTTTGACCGCTCCGCCCTCAAGAGATGGCCATGCGTCGCTACCGTTTCGGCAGGATCGCCGCCCTGATCGCGCTCGGCTACCTCGCCGCGGTCGCCGTGCTGGGCGTCTTCGCGCTGACCGCCGACCGGGGCGACGTCCTCTGGAAGGTCGTCACCCGCGACTCCGGCATGGACTGGTTCTTCGGCCCCGGCAAAGACACGTTCACCGTCCCGTGGGGGCTGGCGCTTGTCCTGATCCTCATCGGGGCGCTCCAGGCGTGGGCCCTGTGGCAGGTGCTGCGCGGGCGCGCCCGCGGCGAGCTGACACACCGGGGCAGGAAGGTTGGCCTGCTGCGGCTCGCCCTGTACCTCGGCGTCGGCTACGGCCTGCTCAGCATCGCCAGCATCCCGCTGATTCTCGCATTGGAGATTTACTGGTTCTGGTCGGTGACGGGGATCGCCTCCGGTTTCGTGCAGTTGGCCATCGTCTGGCTGTTCTTCCTGGTGCTCCGTGACATCGTCTCCCGCAGGCTGCGGCTGTTCTCACTCGTCGTCGGGACCATCGCCGGCGCGAGCGGCATCGGCCAGGACGTCATGGACGCCTTCGACCTGGATTTCGCCGCGCAGATCTTCACCCTTGCCGGAGGGTACGGCAATGTCTGGCTGGCGTGGTCCGTGTCGATCCTGACCGCCCAGGCCAGGGATCCCCGCTGGAGCGCGGCGACCGTCCGGATAGGCGTCATCTCGCAGGTGGTGTCCGTCCTCCAGCCCAGCGGGATCGTCTCCTTCGGCGGCAACGGGTTCCCCCACATCCTCACGGTCTATGCGCTTCTCGGCGCTGTCAGCGTCTTCGGGCTGGTGTGGAATGCCAGGACCGCCCACGAGCTGGCGAACCCCCTTCCGCAGCCGGTCCCAGGACAGGCGCCGGCGCGGTCGGCGGCCAGGTGGTGGCCGCTGCCCACCGTGGCGATCGTGCTCCCGCTGATCCCCGCCGCCGTCAACCTCGCGTACGGCAGGTACCTCTGGATCGGCCCCAGAGGCGCGATCGAGCAGTTCGTCCGTGTGGACGGCGGCAGCGGGCATGCTCTGACATGGCTCGCCCTGGACGTCTTCGTCGGTGTCGGCGGTCCCGCGCTGCTGATCCTGGCCGCCGTTCTGCGCCGGACCCGCCACCTCGTGCGGTTTGCGACGCTGACGCTGACCATCGCCGCGGCCGTGGGCTTCGTCAGCGCGCTCACGGCGACACCGGTGTCAGGGGACTTCGGCGACTTCTTCTACGAAGGCACGCAGATCTACCCGGAGGGGCTGTTCACCCAGGGGAAGGACGGTGAGATCTTCTTCGGCATCTCACCGTTGTGGTACAGCGCGGCCTTGCTCGCCTCCGCCCTGCTCCTGCTGTTCTTGTACCCGGCCGCGCCCACCCGGCGCGTACGCCACCACGTGCTGCCGGCCGGGCTCGCCACGCTGGTCGCGCTCGGGTTCGTGCCCGTGGCGGACCAGGCCCGCAGCCCGGTCACCGCAGCCGAGGACTGCAACCCACGCGAGACATGGAGGGGCGAGCCCGAGGAACCCAAGCTCACCCGGGACCAGCGATTCGTGTGCTCCCTCCGGCAGGGAAACCTGATCAAGTTCGCCGCCACCACGCCCGACGCCGTGATCCTCGTCCGCGCCCGCTGGCTGTGCGGCATCTACACCCGCAACGATCCCCAGGAGGTCGCCCGCCTTCAGGCGACGGAGGGGCTGAAGCGCAATGACCTGACCTACCCGCTCGCGGAGATCTGCCCCAGCGCCAGCACCGTGGTCAAGGCCGCGGCCGCTGAACGGGACCGGGAGATGCAGGAGTGGCAGGCCGACGCGCAGCGTATGTGCGACTCGAGCCCGCGCCACCGCCCGCTCATCAAACCGGCCAAGGTGATCCGCATGAAGGAACCCCAGTGGACGGACTACGGGGTCGTGGAGACGTACGAGCCGACCGAGGACGGCGGGGACCCGTTCGAGGACGGCCTGCTCGAGCAGGCTCAGGACGCCGGCCTGGTGGCCGCCCTCCCCGGCCGCCTGATGATCCTGACGCACTCCGACTTCGACCTCTGCGTCACGCTGGAGACCTACTCCCGCCGCCCGCCGGTGGAGACCAAGGGCTGGGAGCACGTCGCCGAGGTCGGCTACGAGAGCCCCACCGGCGAGATCGTGCTCAGGGACGATCTGAGCGGCACCGAATTTCCCGACCTGTCACTCAACGGCCGTGCGGGTCACTACCGGATCCGGGTGCACTACGACTGGTTCAAATGGAAGGGAGAGCAAGGGGGCGGCCAACGTCTGCTGATCATGGCGTTCCCCGGGAAGGGGGACAAGCCGGTCACGTACCGCAAGCCGCCCAAGCGGTGAGCACGCCTCAGGCTTGCCCCGGCTTGGCCACCCGCGTGCCGATCAGGCGGGTCAGGACGACGGCGACCCCCGTGCCCAGGAGCACGAGCGTCCCGGGCAGGACCGTGCCGCCCGCCGGCCGCCCGGCTCCGACAGCCACCCGACCAGGCCGGCTCCGCTATTCCCGGCGGAAGGTGACGATCGACTCGGAATCACCGTTGGCCACGTCGACCATCAGCCACAGCTGGGAAGTGCCGGGGATCCGCTCGATCAGTGCGCGGTGCCCCTCCCCGCCCGGCGGGGGCACCTCTTTCGTCCAGTTCCGGCCGTCCCAGTGCAGGACCGAGACCCCACCGGGCTCGTCGTGGTCCTCGCCCGCGAACCAGACGTCGTCAGGCCCGAACGCGGTCACGCTCTGCAGCTCGCCCTTCCACGGCGGGATGGTGGGCCGCTCCCAGGATCGGCCGTTCCAGTGCAGCACCAGGGGCCGCTCGCCGATGCCGCCCACCGCCCAGACGTCGTCGGGGCTGATCTGCAAGATCGTGGTGAGGATGCCCTCGGGCAGCGTGGTCTCCTCGTACCCGCCGTTGTGCCCGTGCCAGATCACGGGCCGCACTGAGTCCCGCATCCCGGCGACCCAGGTGTGACCGGCGCCGCTGTCCACCGCGACCAGCCTGGTCTCCTCGCCGCCGAGCACCTTTTCGGTGACGAAGGCGGTGCCGTTCCAGGTCAGTACCGCAGTGTCCGAGATCACGACCACCCGGCGGCCGTCCACGGCCACGTCCCGCCCGTACCCAGAGAGCCGGTACCGCCGCCAGGCGTGCCCGTCCCAGTGCTGGGCCAGGGCCTCGTCGAAACCTCCGCCCAGCATCCACGCGTTGCGCGGCCCGTCGGAGTCGATGCTCGCCAGGCCGCCCAGAGCATCCTCGACGGGCACCGCGCGCCACCGTGACCCGTCCCAGGTACGCAGCGACGTCCTCACGCTGTCCTCCCAGCCGGTGTACCCGATCGCCCACGCCAGCTCGGGACCGACAGCGGTCACGTCGCGCAGGCCACGCTCCCACGCGGTGTCGGTGGACAGACCGGGGACTTGGACCCACCTCTCGGAGATCTCCGTGGTAGGTGTGGCCGATGCCGAAGGGGCCGACACGGTGGGCGTGCTCGACGGCGAGGGGGCCGGCGCGGCGAGCGGGGGCTGCGCGGCACAGCCCAACGTGATCAAGCAGGCGGCCAGCGCCGTCACTCGCGACCTCATGGTGGCAAATCGTACGACTTCCGCCTACGGTTACCACCGGCCATTGAACGAACGGGCGCCTCTCAGGCGTGGCCGGCCCACATGGTCAGGGCCGTCACCAGGGCGGCCGGGTCGCTGCCGGCCCATGCCACATGGCCGTCGGGCCGCAGGAACATCGCCTCGCCTTGTCCTCGCTGCAGGTGGCGGATCCGTCCCGACCACGGTGCTGCCGCCTTGACCAGCATGTCCTGCCCGGCGCCGGTCATCAGCAGCCCGCGTCCGTCGGCCATCACGGGCGCATCGGCAAGGCGCATGCCCAGCAACGGATGCCCCGGCCCCGGCAGCGGATAGCGAATGTCCGTCCCGGCCAGCATGCCCGCGATGACCTGGTTGGCCGCGGGTACGCGTAGCAACTCGGCTACGATGCCGCGCAGTGCGAGGTGCTCCTCTTTCGGCTCCAGAAGCACCGACTGCGCACGTGTGTTGGCCAAAACCCTCGCCGCCACCGGGTGCCGTTCGCGGTGGTAGGTGTCGAGTAGTTCGTCGTCACCGCCGTGGCGAAGCCGCACCGCCAGCTTCCATCCGAGGTTGAAGGCATCCTGTACGCCCAGGTTCAGTCCCTGCCCTCCCATCGGTGAATGGATGTGGGCGGCGTCCCCGGCCAGAAATACTCGCCCGTGCCGGTACTGCTCCACCTGCCTGGAGGCGTCAGTGAAGCGGGACGCCCACCGAATGCCGGACAGCTTGACCGTCGGGCCGAACTCTGCGGCCAGTGCCCGGCTCACCTCCTCCGGCGTGATGGGCGCATCCCTGGGCAATTCCTGCTGTTCAGGGCCGTAGAACAGCAGCCGATGTACACCGTCTCCGAGCGGTGCCAGGTAGGACCTGCCGGTCGGAGACGGGGTCATGACCGGCAGTTCCCATGCCGACGGTGCTGCGCTGCTGAGCGTGATGTCGGCGACCACCATGGCCAGCCGCCCCTCCAGACCGGGAAAGTCCACCCCCAGCAGTCGGCGCACAGTGCTCCGGCCGCCGTCGCACCCGACCAGGTAGTCGGCGTGAATGTGCAGTTCTCCTGCTCTCGCGGTGACACCGGAGGCGTGCTGTGACAACTCGGTCAGTTCATGACCACGCATGATCTTGATGCCCAGCTCCGTCACGCGAGCCTCGAGCAGAGCCTCGACTCGGCCCTGTGGAATGCCGATCATGTAAGGGTGGCGGGTATCCAAGGCTTTCAGGTCGAGGCGCATTCCCGCGAAGTGTCCGCCAGGGATTCGTTCGATCGCGCGTTCCATCAGTGGCGCGAACAGGTCGCGCAACTCCAGCAGTTCGGCGGTACGGGGTTGCAGCCCAAGAGCCTTGGACTGACCGCTGCGCTCGGCCATCTGTTCCACCACGAGGGTGGACAGCCCGGCCAGGCCTAGTTCGGCGGCAAGCGCAAGGCCGGTCGGACCTGCTCCGATGACGATCACGTCGACGTTCATGCGGGGAGTGTAAGTGTGCTCTGTTCGCTTACTGCAACGATAGTGGGGTGCTCAAACCGTTGGATTCCGAACCCTCGCACCAGGCCAGGCCTACTTGTGAACACCCCACCAGGGGTCGTTCTTGAGACGGCTGGAAGGGGGATCCCGTCCGATGTCACATCGCCGGTGTCCGGCCTGCAGGGGAGGCTCGGTGTTCCGCAGGCGGGCCGTGCCGGCCCACTGACGCGTTCCCCGGCATCGGCGCTCAGCGGCCGAACAGTCCATGCGGATCGAACAGGCGCTTCATGTCGCGCTGGTGCGGAGTACGCAGCACGTGGTGCCGAGGCCGGCCCCGGAATCGCCCGGCGGGCCGACTTATCGGTCACGCCCACGGACGTGACCCAGATGCGTCCGGCGATCAGGGGCGCGGTGGATGTAAGGGAAATGCCGAGCGAGAGAACAATCACCGTGGCCGGTTTCACAGCCACCTCTCGGCAGGGGAGCAATCCACGGTCTCGAATGTGGCGACGGTGTGGAGGTATGGGACAGGTAGCGTGCAGACCATCGTACGGATGAGGCATCGCCCCTACCGTCGCAAGGTATGCGGAGAGTGGATGTACTGGTCGTGGGTGCGGGACTGGCCGGCCTGCGCACAGCCCGCCTGCTCGCGCGACGGGAACTGAACGTGCTGGTGGTCGACCGTCGCAGGTCGCTCTCGGCGGGCATCCGCACGACAGGGATCTTCGTGCGCCGCACCCTCGATGACTTCGACGTGCCGGATCACCTGCTCGGGCCGGGTGTCCGGGACGTGCTGCTGTATCCGCCGTCGCGGCGGGCGCCGATCCGGCTCACCAGCGACCGGGACGAGTACCGCGTGGCCGACATGGCGGCCGTCTACGAGCACGCGCGCCGCGTGGCGGAGTCGGCCGGGGCACGGGTCCTCCTGGGCGTACGGTATGTCGACGCGTCGATGGGTTTTGTGCGGTTCGCGGATGCGGAACCGGTGACGGCCCGGTTCATCGTCGGCGCGGACGGCGCCCGCTCCCGGGTGGCCCGTGATCTCGGCCTTGATGTCAACCGGCGCTTCCTCGTCGGTGCCGAGATCGTCCACCCGATCGCGCCGGGCACGACCACCCCGGCGTTCCACTGCGTGCTGGACCCCCGGGTCGCTCCGGGGTACCTGGGATGGGTGATCGACGACGGCCGGCATGCGCATGTCGGCGTCGCGGGATATCCGAACGCGATGCGCACCGGTATCCGCCACCTGCTGGACGCTTTCGCCGCGGATGCGCCTGGCCGCGTGGCGCCGGCCGGTCCGGTCGAGCGGCGAGGCGGTCCGATCCCGGTCGGCGGTGTGCTGCGACGGTTGGCGTGCCCCGCCGGGCTGCTCGTCGGAGACGCGGCGGGCGCGGTGTCGCCGCTGACGGCCGGTGGGTTGGACCCTTGCTTACGCATGTCCGAACTGGCCGCGGCGGTCACCGCCGGGTACCTGCGTACCGGCGACCAACGCATGCTGAGCCGGTACGACGGGGACGCGTTGCGGACCCGGTTCCGAGGCCGGCTGTTGCTGCGCCGCGTGTTCGCCGGCATCCGATCCCCCGCTGCGGCAGAGGCGGCGGTGACCGTGCTACGCGGTCGTGCCGGTCGTGCCCTGGCGGCGCGGATCCTGTTCGGCGACGGCTCGTTTCCCGAGGTCGACCCACGGCTCGCGGACCTGGCGATCGACCACCCTCGCCGG
The DNA here is from genome assembly GCF_040614275.1 of Streptosporangium sp. NPDC006013. Classification (NCBI taxonomy): domain Bacteria; kingdom Bacillati; phylum Actinomycetota; class Actinomycetes; order Streptosporangiales; family Streptosporangiaceae; genus Streptosporangium; species Streptosporangium sp. NPDC006013. The sequence goes on along the minus strand of NZ_JBEXUE010000222.1, from coordinate 6,773 downwards.
TAACGCCGACCGGCTCTCATGATCCGCAGGACGGGCCCTAGGGTGGGGGAATGCCGCTCGCGTCCCACCGCGTCCTCCCATGATCAGGGAGACCCGCATGCTGCCCGCCCTCGCGGCGGGACCGGTCGAGGTGCCGTTCGTGATCCTGGGCTGGAGCGAGATCATCGCCCACGACACCACCTGGAACGAGCACTCCCACCCCTTCCACGAACTGCTCTGGAACGAGCGGGGCGCGTCCACGGCCGTGGTGGGGGCACGGGTCTGGACGGTCACCCCCGCCCTGGGCCTGTGGATGCCCGCGGGCACGCTGCACTCCGGCTCGGCGATCGCGGGCACCTGGTGCCGCGCCAACTTCTTCGGCTTCGGCACCATGACCCCGATCTTCCCCACGCCCGTCGGCGTCGAGATCACCCCGCTGCTCCGGCTGCTGCTGGAGCGGCTCGCCGACACTGAGTTGTCCTCCGACTCGCGAGCGGTGACCGAGGCGATGGTGCTCGACGTGCTCATCCCCTCCTCGCGCGAACTGCTCCTGCACATGCCCACCTCCGACCTGCTGCGCCCGATCGCTGACGCGGTCCGGGAGGATCCGGGCGATCCGCGGACGCTGGCGGACTGGGCGTCCTGCCTCGGCGTGAGCGCCCGCACGATCACCCGTGCCTTCAACGCGGAGACGGGCACCAGCTTCGCGCGCTGGATCGCGGCGGTGCGCGCCCAGCACGCGGTCGCGCTGCTCACCCAGGGCTGGGAGGTCGACGTCGTGGCCGAGGAGGTCGGCTACCGTTCGGCGAGCGCGTTCGGCGCGGCCTTCCGGCGGACGACCGGACTGACACCGGGAGCGTTCCGAGCGCGCTGAGACTCCGGGACGCCGAAGGCCGCCTTCCGGACGCGGCGCAGGTCTTGTGGATGTGTCGCGCCCTCGTGCACGCACCGCCTGCGGGGTCGTCGCCCGGTCTCCGTGTCCCGATCTCGACAACAGCTGTCTCAAAAGGGCTATTGCGACAACTCGGTCATTTCTCCTAGGGTTCCGAACAAGGCAAGCCTTACCTAACTAAGTCGAGGGCTTGCGGCAGTACGGTGTACCGCTCCACGAACGCAGGACCGCGATCCAGACGTGCGAGGGCCGGAACCCGCGGAATTCTGAGAGTGGAGTACGGATTGAAGCGTCCATACAGCCTTCGCATCCTCGCCGTGACGGCCGTCCTGCTGGGCATCGCGGGCTGCGGCGGTTCGTCGGAGACCAAGGGCGAGAGCGCGAGCAGCAGCACGAGCAGCAGCACGAGCGCCTTCCCCATGACGATCCAGCACGCGCTGGGGACGACCACCATCCAGGCGAAGCCGGAGCGGGTGGCCACGGTCAACTGGGCCAACCACGAAGCGCCGCTGGCCCTCGGCGTCGTCCCGGTCGGCATGGCCGCCGCGAACTTCGGCGACGACGACGGCGACGGGCTCCTGCCCTGGGTGGACGAGCGCCTGAAGGAACTCAAGGCCGAGAAGCCCGTCCTGTTCGACGAGACCGACGGCATCGACTTCGAGGCCGTCGCCGACACGAAGCCGGACGTGATCCTGGCCGCCTACTCGGGCCTGACCAAGCAGGACTACGAGACCCTGAGCAAGATCGCTCCGGTGGTGGCCTACCCGGACGCCGCGTGGGCGACCCCGTGGCGCGAGATCATCCGGATGAACAGCAAGGCCATCGGTCTCGCCGACGAGGCCGAGAAGCTCATCACCGACATCGAGGGTGACATCAGCCAGGTCGTCGCGAAGTACCCGCAGCTCAAGGGCAAGTCGGCGATGTTCATGACGCATGTCGACCCCAACGACGTGAGCGAGGTCGGCTTCTACACGACGCACGACACCCGCACGCTGTTCTTCGAGGACCTCGGGCTGACGATCCCGGGCAGCATCGCCGAGGCGTCCAAGGGCACCGACAAGTTCGCCCTGACCCGGAGCGCGGAGCAGATCGACCTGTTCGACGACGTCGACATCATCACCGGATACGGCGACGAGAAGGGCGAGTTGTTCGAGACGCTCCGCAAGGACCCGCTGCTGTCGAAGATCCCCGCCGTCAAGCGCGGCTCGGTGTACCTCCTGCCCGGCAGCACGCCCCTGGGCACCGCCGCGAACCCGACCCCCCTGTCGATCTCGTGGGTGCTGGAGGACTACGCCAAGGCGCTCGCCGAGGCCGCGGACAAGGTCAAGTGACGTCGGTCGACACCGACCGCCTGCCGGACGCCGCCCTCGTGCGGCGTCCGGCGCGCGTCCGGGTTCTGTGGCTGCTCGTCGCGGTCGGCGTCCTGGCCGTGCTCATGGTGGCCTCCGTCGCCCTCGGCTCGCGCGACGTCGCCTGGTCCGACGTCTGGGCCGCGCTCGGCGGCGCGGAGGACTCCCTCGAACAGGCGGCGGTCGCCAAGCGGATACCGCGCACCCTGCTCGCGGTGGTGATCGGCGCCGCGCTCGGCCTCGCCGGCGGTGTCATGCAGGGCGTGACCCGCAACCCGCTGGCCGACCCGGGGATCCTGGGCGTCAACATGGGCGCGTCGCTCTCCGTCGTCACCGCCGTCGCGTTCTTCGGGCTCACGTCGCCGACCGGGTACATCTGGGTCGCGATGGCGGGGGCCGCCGTCTCGGCCGTGTTCGTGTACACCGTCGGGTCCCTCGGGCGTGGTGGGGCCACGCCCCTCAAACTCGCGCTCGCCGGCGCCGCCACGTCGGCGGCCTTCGCGTCCCTGGTCAGCGCCGTCGTGCTGCCCCGCAATGACATCGCCGGGGGCTTCAAGCTCTGGCAGATCGGCGGGGTCGGCGGCGCGTCCTACGAGCGCATCGGGCAGGTCCTGCCGTTCCTCGCCGTCGGCCTCGTCGTATGCCTGCTGTCCGCGCGGGCGCTGAACTCGCTCGCTCTGGGCGACGAACTCGCCGCCGGGCTCGGCGAGCGCGTGGCCGTCGTCCGGGCCACGGCTGCCCTCGGCGCCGTCGTGCTGTGCGGGGCGTCGACGGCCGTCGCCGGGCCGATCGCCTTCGTGGGGCTCGTCGTCCCGCACGCGTGCCGCCTGCTCGTCGGCGTGGACCACCGCTGGCTGCTGCCGTTCTCCGCCCTGGTCGGCGCGGCCCTGCTCACCGCGGCCGACGTCGTCGGCCGTATCGTGGCGCGCCCCGAGGACATCGAGGTGGGCATCGTGACGGCGCTGATCGGCGCCCCGTTCTTCATCCACATCGTCCGCCGCCAGAAGGTGCGTGAGCTGTGAGCGAGCGTAGCGAGCGAACCAAAAAGCACAGCAGCGCTGCGCTCGCAGTCCCGACGAAGGAGGGGGCTGTGCGCGAGCGAACCAACGAGCACCGCGGCGCCCCCGCCGCCCCCCGGCCGTCGCCCGCGGCCGTCGCCCGCGGCCGTCGCCGGAGCGCCTCCCGGCGCCGCATCGTCGTCCTGACGCTGGCGGTGCTCGTCGTCGCCGGGTTCGCCATGACCCTGATGTTCGGGCAGACCTTCTACCCGCCCCGCGACGTGATCAACGTCATCCTCGGCGAGCAGGTGCCGGGCGCGTCCTTCACGGTCGGGCGGCTCCGGCTGCCGCGGACCGTCCTCGCCGTGGTCGCGGGATTCAGCTTCGGCCTGGCCGGCGTCACCTTCCAGACGATGCTCCGCAACCCGCTGGCCAGCCCCGACATCATCGGCATCAGCTGGGGCGCGAGCGCCGCGGCGGCCATCGCGATCGTGTCGCTGTCCCTCGGCGGGACCCAGGTGTCGTTCCTCGCCATCGTCTCCGCCCTCGCCGTCGCCCTGCTGATCTACATCCTGGCGTTCCGGGACGGCGTCGTCGGCACGCGGCTCATCCTGATCGGCATCGGGATCTCTGCGATGCTCGAAAGCATCACCTCCTACGTCCTGTCCCGGGCCGCCGAATGGGACCTCCAGGAGGCCACGCGCTGGCTGACCGGCAGCCTCAACGGGGTGACCTGGGAGCAGACCCTGCCCGCCCTCGTCGCGCTGGTCGTCCTCACCCCCGTCCTGCTGTCCCTGTCCCGCGACCTGTCGATGATGCAGCTCGGCGAGGACACCGCCTCCGCCCTCGGCGTCCGTGTCGAACGCACCCGCGTCATGGTGATCGTCACCGCCGTCGGCCTGATCGCCTTCGCCACGGCGGCGGCCGGCCCGATCGCGTTCGTGGCGTTCCTGTCCGGCCCCATCGCGGCCCGGCTGCTCGGCCCCGGCGGCTCTCTGCTCGTGCCCGCCGGGCTCGTCGGCGCCCTCCTGGTCCTCGTCGCAGACTTCGCCGGCCAGTTCGCGTTCGACGTCCGCTACCCGGTCGGCGTCGTCACCGGCGTCCTCGGGGCGCCGTACCTCGTCTACCTGATCGTCCGCACCCATCGGGCCGGAGGCTCGCTGTGACCACGTCCCACTCCCTCGTAGCCGAGGGCCTCACGCTCGGCTACGGCGACCGCGTCGTCGTCGAGTCCCTCGACCTGGTCGTGCCGCCCGGCGAGATCACGGTGATCGTCGGCGCGAACGCCTGCGGGAAGTCGACCCTCCTGCGCTCCCTGTCCCGGCTGCTCGCACCCCGCGAGGGCCATGTCGTCCTGGACGGCAGACAGGTGCACCGCATGCCGGCCAAGGAACTGGCCCGCACGCTCGGACTGCTGCCCCAGTCGCCGGTCGCGCCCGAGGGCATCACCGTGCTCGACCTGGTCGGCCGCGGCCGCCACCCCCACCAGGGGATCTTCTCCCGGTGGAACGACAAGGACGACGCCGCGGTGGCGGCCGCCCTGGAGGCCACGCAGACGACGGACCTCGCCGACCGCGCCGTCGACGAGCTGTCCGGCGGCCAGCGTCAACGGGTCTGGATCGCCATGGCGCTGGCTCAGCAGACCGACCTGCTCCTCCTCGACGAGCCCACCACCTTCCTCGACGCCAGCCACCAGGTCGAAGTCCTCGACCTGCTGACCGACCTGAACCACACCCGCGGCACCACCATCGTGATGGTCCTGCACGACCTCAACCTCGCCGCCCGCTACGCCGACAACCTCATCGCCCTGGCCGACGGCCGCCTCCACGCCTCCGGCACCCCGGCCGAGGTCCTCACCGAAGACAGCGTCCGCACCGTCTTCGGCCTCGACAGCCGCATCATCGAAGACCCCGTCTCCGGCCGCCCGCTGATGCTCCCCATCGGCCGCCACCACATCCGGCCACAGGCAAGAGAGGCTCGGTCAGCAGCCTCAGCCACCTGCCGGGCCGAAGGGTGATCGCTCGGGCGCCGGTCGGTGGAAGTCTCTCAACGCCATGATCAGGCGGCTGGCCCCGGTCACGGCGGGAGTGGACGTCGGCCGCTTGAGCCGGGTGCCCAGACGCCGAGGTAATCGCCGACAGGACGGCGCAGCGAGGAGAAAAGCCTGTTGGCCCGTATCGCCGTTTCTGTAGAGTTCGGCATCATGCGTACCCCTCGTATCGTCCTGCTGGCCGGGGCACTGGTCGGTCTGCTGCTCACCGGCACCGCCCATGCCAATGTCGGCACTGCCCGCACCGCCGGCGGTCCGGTTCCCACCGGATCCAAGGCGCTGACCCACAACCCGCTGTACCGCAGCGGCAAGATGACGGTGCCCTGTGGCCGCCACCCGGATGACTTCGCCAGCTTCGGCGCCGCCAAAAAGCACCTGACCGCGATGCTCGGCTGCCTGAACGCCTCGTGGTCCGCGCAGCTGAAGAAGGCCGGCCTGCCGTTCAAGAAGCCGGCGGTCCAGTTCCTCACCAAGTCCACCAGCGCGTGCGAGGCGCGCTGGCCCGAATATGTCGTCGGCCTGTACTGCCCCGACCAGCGGCAGATGGTCATCCGAGTCAACGACTACGCCATTCAGAACCCGGCGGATCCGGACCTCCTGCTACTGATCGCGCATGAGTACGCCCACCATGTGCAGAACCTCACCGGCATACTGGTCGCCGGGCAGACGCCGGTCCGTACCAAGGCAAAGGCGCTGGAGCGCAGCCGTCGCATGGAACTGCAGGCCGAGTGCCTGGCGGGGGCGTTCATGGCGAGCATCTGGCCCTCGCAGCAGTACACGGCCGAGGACTGGGCGGAAGCCGTTGACCTCCTCGGGCGTAGCGGCGATGAGGAGATCGACGACGCGGAGCGCACCCACGGCACGAGCAGGAACCGGGCCGCCTGGCTGCAGCGCGGTTTCGACAAAGCCTCTCCGGGCGCGTGCAACACCTGGACCGCGACAGCGTCCAGCGTCGCCTGACGGCGGCCTCCTCGCGGGAGGAGAAGGCAGTGGCGGGCCCGTCCGCGATCGCTTCGTGCTCATCGCGGCGGGCCCGCTGTCGCTTATACCGGCTGGTGAAACGGCCGCCCATCAAAGGGAGGCGTTGTCGTGTCCTGAGGCGCGGGTTCGGGACGGTCGTGGACCTGTCGCCGGCTGAGCGGGATGCGCTGGTCGGCCGTGCGGACCATGAGCGCGGTTCACCGTACTCAGCTGTGATCCGCGCAGCATGGCGTCGGGTTCGGTACTTCGGCCGGCATCAGGCGTCCACCCGCGGCGGGCATGCACAGCAGGGTTATCAGCCCGTCGCGCCAGACCGGCCGGACGTGGTCATTGGTCACGATGAGCATGTCATGCGCGGGTTCCCGCGTCTGGGCCAGCACCATCACCCGCTCGATCGCGGACCGCTCCAGCATCTCGCCGACACTGAGACATCAAGAACCTCTCGCTGAGCATGACACCGGGCAGCCGGGTCGCGATCGTGGGCGGTTCCGGCAGCGGCAAATCCACCCTGGGCCGCCTGCTGA
>NZ_JBEXUE010000221.1:0-16119 GCF_040614275.1 Streptosporangium sp. NPDC006013 | reverse complement strand
GGCGGGTGCGCCGATGGTCAGGTAGGTGTCGTAGTAGGCGTCATACAGCCCCGAGGAGGTGATGATGTCGTCAACGAGGTCGGTGTGCCTCGGCGGCGATGCGCGCGATGGCGTCCAGGGCGGCGGCGGTGCGGAGGGTGACCTCGATGGCCGGCAGGCCGCCCGCTACCAGGGCGCGGGCCAGGGGGACCGCGGTCTCCGGGTCGTCGATCACGACCACCGGGATGACGGGGGCGATGTCGAGCAGGCTACTCACACGTACTCCAGGTTGGACAGGTGTTGGTTCAGCCACGCCGCCGCGCCGACCAGGGCGGGCTGTGGGGCCACGATCAGCGTGGTGGCGATGCCGGAAAGGTAGTCGTTCAGGGTGGGGGTGGCTTCGAAGCGGCGGCGGAAGTCGCTGGAGCGGACCCGGTCCACGATACGTGGCAGCACGCCGCCGCCCAGGTAGACCCCGCCCCGGGCACCGAGGGTCAGGGCGACGTTGCCGGCGAAGGTGCCGAGCATGGCGCAGAAGACCTCGATGGTCTGCGCGCACAGCGAGTCGTCCATCCGGGCCACGATGTCGGAGGCCGACAGCCTCGGCGCGTCCACCCCGCGGACGAGGGCGAGCCCCCGGTGCAGGCGCGACAACCCCGGCCCGGAGAGCAGGTGCTCGGCCACCACGTGCTCCATGCCGTCCGCGCGCAGCGCCCGGACGATCTCGTGGTCGCGCTCGTCGAGGAGCGGCATGGTGACGTGGCCGCCCTCCCCGGGGATCGGCACCCAGCCCTCGGCGGCGGGCACCAGGCCGCCCACGCCGAGGCCGGTTCCGGGCCCGAGCACGGCCTTGACGCCGCGCGAGGGCTCCGGGCCGCCCAGACAGACCAGGTCCTCGCCCCGCAGGTACGGCAGGGACGCGGCCAGGGCCTCGAAGTCGTTGAGCAGCCAGGCGTTCGGGATGCCCAGCTCGCTCACCGACCCTGTCCACCCGGCGTTGGTGAGCCGGTAGCGGTCACCGTCCACGGGTCCTGCGATCGCGATGCACGCGGCTCCCGGCCGAACTCCGCCCGCATGGTCTGCGAGATAAGCGGCTACGGCTTCGGGAAGGCCATCGTGTTCCGCGCCCGCGAGCACGGCCACCGTATCGGGCTGACCACCGGCCTCGGTGACCAGTCCGAACCGGGCGTTGGTGCCGCCGACGTCCGCGACGAGCCAGGGAAGGCTCACATGATCTCCTTCGCGGGCCGTACGGGGGAGACGGTGTGCGCGGTCATGCCCGGACGCCGTTCGCGACGGCCTCGGCGTGGCCGTTCAGGGGGAAGATGCCCGCGCCGCGCTCGGCCGGGCCCGCCGCGCGGCGGAAGGCGCCGAACAGCTCGCGCCCGGTGCCCACCCACTGGGCGTCGGTGAGCGGCGCGCCATGCGGGGACCGGGCGGCCAGCTCGTCGGCGGGGAGCAACAGCTCCAGGGTGCCGGCGGCGGCGTCGAGGCGGATCGGGTCGCCATCCAGCACCAGCGCGATGGGGCCGCCGTCGGCGGCCTCCGGCGACAGGTGGATGGCGGCGGGGACCTTGCCCGACGCGCCGGACATGCGGCCGTCGGTGACGATCGCCACCCGCTGTCCCCGGTCGAGCAGCACCGCCATCGGCGGGGTGAGCTTGTGCAGCTCGGGCATGCCGTTCGCGCTCGGTCCCTGGTATCGGATGACCGCGACGAAGTCCTGCCCGTCGAGCTCGCCCGCGTCGAAGGCGCGCAGCAGCTCCAGCTGGTCGTCGAAGACCTTGGCGGGGGCCTCGATGACCAGGTGCTCGTCCTTGACCGCGGAGACCTTGCTGACCGCGCGCCCCAGATTGCCGTTGAGCATGTGGATGCCGCCGTCGGCGGAGAACGCGTCGGAGACCGGGCGCAGCACGTCCAGGTCGGTGCTGCCCCCGGTGCGCTCCTCCCAGACCAGCTCGCCGTCCTTGAGCTCGACGGCCGAGCGATAGTGGTCCAGACCGCGCCCGGCGACGGTCAGCACGTCGCCGTGGAGCAGCCCGGCGTCCAGCAGGTCGCCGATGAGCACCTGCATGCCGCCCGCGGCCTGGAAGTGGTTCACGTCCGCCTGGCCGTTGGGGTACATGCGGGTCAGCAGCGGCACGACCTTCGACAGCGCGGCCAGGTCGTCCCAGAGGAGTTCGATGCCCGCCGCCGCGGCGATGGCGACGATGTGCATCGTGTGGTTGGTCGAGCCGCCGGTCGCCAGCAGCGCCACGCAGGCGTTGACTATCGCCTTCTCGTCGACGACCTCGCCCACCGGGGTGTACTCGTCGCCGTGCGCGGTCAGTTCCACCGCCCGCCTGCCCGCCGCCTTCGTCAGGGCCTCGCGCAGCTCGGTGCGCGGGTTGACGAAGGTCGAGCCCGGCAGGTGCAGGCCCATGACCTCGATCATGACCTGGTTGGAGTTGGCGGTGCCGTAGAAGGTGCAGGTGCCGGGGGAGTGGTAGGACTTCGCCTCGGCGTCGAGCAGCTCGTCCCTGCCGACCTTGCCCTCGGCGAACAGCTGCCGGGTGCGGGCCTTGACCTTGTTGGGCAGGCCGGAGGTCATCGGCCCGGCGGGGACGAACACCGCGGGCAGGTGGCCGAAGTGCAGCGCCCCGATCAGCAGGCCGGGAACGATCTTGTCGCAGACGCCGAGCATGAGGGAGGCGTCGAACATGTCGTGCGAGAGCGCGATCGCGGTGGCCATCGCGATGACCTCGCGGCTGTAGAGCGACAGCTCCATGCCCGCCCGGCCCTGGGTGATGCCGTCGCACATCGCGGGCACGCCGCCGGCGAACTGCGCGACGCCGCCGGCCTTCCGGACGGCCGCCTTGAGGATCGCCGGGTAGGTCTCGTAGGGCTGGTGCGCCGAGAGCATGTCGTTGTAGCTCGACACGATCGCCACACCGGGCTTGACGCCTGCCCGCAGGTCGCGCTTGTCGCCTTCTCCCACGCCGGCGAAGCCGTGGGCCAGGTTGGCGCAGCCCAGGCTCGCCCTGGCGGGACCGCGCCGGCGGGCCGCCTCGGCCTCGGAGCGCAGCCGGGCCAGGTACGCGGTACGGCTGGGACGGCTCCGCCCGACCAGGCGGTCCGTCACTTCTTGGATCACGGGATGCATCCGGCCTCCTGCGTCACGGTCGGTTCGGTCTGTGTGCTGTTCCCGGCCGCTCAAGCCAGTCCCTCCCCGTGCCAGGTGCGGCCGCTGCGGCCGACGAGTTCGTGGGCCGAGGCGGGGCCCGCGCTGCCCGCCGGGTACGGCTCGGGGGCCGTGCCCCGCGACTCCCACTCGCTGATGATCGGATCGATCCACCGCCAGGCGGCCTCGACCTCGTCGCGCCGCATGAACAGGGTCGGGTTGCCCGCCAGGACGTCCATGAGGAGTCGCTCGTAGGCGTCGGGCACCCGGCCGGTGAAGGTCTCGGCGAAGCTGAGGCCGAGCGGGACCGGCTTGAGCGCCACCTCGCCCGCGCCGGGCTCCTTGGCCATGATGTTCAGCTGGATGCCCTCGCTCGGCTGCAGCCGCAGCACCAGCCGGTTGGGCGTGCTGCCCGGGAAGATCGAGTGGGGCACGTCCTTGAACTGCACGACGATCTCCGAGCAGCGGTACGGCATCCGCTTGCCGGTGCGCAGGTAGAACGGCACCCCCGCCCAGCGCCAGTTCTTCACCTCGGCGCGGATCGCGGCGAAGGTCTCCACCCGCCGGGAGGCCTCGGTGGGGGCGGTGCGGTCGGGCTCGTCGAGGTAGCCGGGGACCCGGGCGCCGCCGGACTCGCCCGCCGTGTACTGGCCGCGTACGGTGAAACGGTCGACCTCGCCGCCGGTGACGGCCCGCAGCGACTGGAGGACCTTGACCTTCTCGTCGCGGATCGACTCGCGGTCGTTGCGCGAGGGGGGCTCCATCGCGACCAGGCAGAGCAGCTGGAGCAGGTGGTTCTGCACCATGTCGCGGAGCGCGCCCGCGTGGTCGTAGTAGCCGCGCCGGCCAGGGGTGCCCACGGTCTCGGCGACGGTGATCTGGACGTGGTCGATCCAGAGGGAGTTCCAGATCGGCTCCAGGAACGCGTTGGCGAACCGGAGCACGAGGAGGTTCTGGACCGTCTCCTTACCCAGGTAGTGGTCGATGCGGTAGACCTGCCGCTCGTCGAAGATGGCGCCGACCTCGTCGTTGATGCGCAGCGCGCTGGTCAGGTCGCGCCCGAGGGGTTTCTCCAGCACCACTCGTGAGGCGGGGGTGACCAGACCCGCGCGGTGTGCCTCCCGGCAGAACGGGCCGAACGTCATGGGCGGGCTGGCCAGGTAGAAGACCCGGGCGCGGTGCTCGTACCCGGCGAGCAGCCCGGTGAGCCTCGCCCATCCGGTCGGATCCTGGCCGCCGATGTCGACGCTGACGTGGTGCAGGCGGCCGAGGAAGCGCTGCCAGGTGCCCGGGTCGTCCACCGGCACCGAGTCGCGCACCTCCGCGTCCACCTTGCCGCGGAAGTCGGCGTCGTCGAGCCCGCCGCGGGACATCGCGATGACGCGGGTCGCGGGGGCGAGGAGGCCGTCGCGGTCGGAGTGGTAGAGCGCCGGGAGGAGTTTCCGCATGGAGAGGTCGCCTGTGCCACCGAAGACGATGAGGTCGGCGGGTTGCGGGGTCTCGGACATGGGGGAGCGCTCCGTGATGATCTACCGAAATTAGGGATAGATCGGACAGTAGCCATATCTTGCGCTCTACACAAGCCGAGTTTTGTCATTTGAGATGAGAAAGTACGACGTTTTCATTTCCTAAGCAGGTGTGGTTCACTTGGCCGATGCCTCGACGTCCCGCTGCCGCGCTGGCCACCAGCGGTGAGGTGCTACGCCTCATCCGCTCCGGTGAGGCGGTCACACGCGCCGACATAGGGCGCGTCACCGGCCTGTCCAGGCCGGCCGTGTCCCTGCGCGTCACCGAGCTGCTGGAACAGGGCCTCGTCGTGGAGGACAGCGAGGGCCCCTCCACCGGAGGCCGTCCGCCCACCCGCCTGGTCCTGAACGCCTCGGGTGGCCTCGTCCTGGTCGGCTCGCTGGGCGCGAGCCGCGCGCAGGTCGCCGTCTGTGACCTGGCGGGCGAGGTGGTGGCCCGCGCCGGACTGTCCGTGGACGTGGAGGAGGGCCCTGACGTCGTCCTCCCGCTGGTCATGCAGACCTGGAGTGAACTGCTCGGCGGCCGCCCGGCCTCCCTGGTCCGCGGCGTCGGCCTGGGTGTCCCGGCCACCGTCGAGTTCGCGGCCGGGCGCACCGAGAGTGCCCGGATCATGGCCAGCTGGACGGGGGTGGCCATCCCGCCGATCATCGCCGAGCGCTTCCCCGTTCCCGTCCTCCTCGACAACGACGTGAACGTCATCGCCATCGGCGAGCACCGCGCGATCTACGCGGGTGAGGCCGACGACCTGCTGTTCATCAAGGTCTCCACCCGGATCGGCTCCGGCGTCATCGCCGGCGGCGAGATCCTGCGGGGGGCGCTGGGCGCCGCCGGGGAGATCGGGCACATCCCGGTCCGCGACGGCGGGGGAGTGCTCTGCCGCTGCGGCAACATCGACTGCGTCGACTCGGTCGCCAGCGGCACCGCGATCCTGCGCGAGCTCCGTGCCCGGGGGCACGAGGTCAAGACCATGGCCGACGTGGTGAGCCTGGTCCGGGCCGGCGACGCGGAGACCATGACCGTGGTCCGCAACGCCGCCCGGATGCTCGGCGAGGTCGTCGCCAGCGCGGTCAACCTGCTCAACCCGGCGGTGGTCGTGCTCGGCGGCGACGTGGCGGAGACCTTCCAGCCGATGGTCTCAGGGGTTCGCGAGGTGATCCACCGCCGCTCGACGGCCCTGGCGACCCGTAATCTGCGCATCGAGCGCAGCCGTCTCGGCCCGGGCGCCGGGATCATCGGCTGCGCCCACATGGTCCTGGATCACATCCTCTCCCCCGAGGCCGTCGACTCCGCGCTCTGGCAGGCGGTCCGCCCCGTCCGCTCCCTGGCCTGACAGCCCTCGGCCTGACGAACCGCCCCGCCGGCTCCGCCGCCCGGCGGTCAGGCCATCAGCGATCAGGTGCCGGCCAGGACGAGGCTGAAGTCACCGGTCGGGTCGGTGTAATGGCCGATCATCCCGAATCCGGCGGCGACCAGCTCTTGCCGCAGGCCCTCAGGGCGGAACTTGGCGCTGATCTCGGTGCGCATCTCCTCCCCGGCCACGAAGGAGACCCGCAGGCCGAGATCGGGAATCCGCACGCGCATGGCGCGGCTCGCGCGCAGCCGCATCTCGATCCACTCGTGCCGCGCGTCGTACAGCGCGACGTGCTCGAAGGCGTCCGGGTCGAAGTCGGCGCCCAGCTCCCTGTTGATCACGTGCAGGACGTTCCGGTTGAAGGCGGCGGTCACCCCGCTCACGTCGTCGTAGGCCGCGACGAGCCGGTCGGTGTCCTTGACCAGGTCCGCGCCGAGCAGGAAGGTGTCGCCGGGGCGTAGCGTGGCGCGCAGCTCCTTCAGGAAGACCTCGCGTGCCGCCGGGGCGAGGTTGCCGACGGTGCCGCCGAGGAAGGCCACCAACCGCCGTCCGGTACGGGGCAGCAGCGCCAGGTGCGCCTCGAAGTCGGCGCAGATCGCGCGGACGGTCAGGCCGCGGTAGCGCCAGGCGAGCCACCGCGCGGCGTCGCCCAGGGTCGCCCCGTCGACGTCCACCGGGGTGTAGACGCGCAGCGTCCCCGTCGCGGAGAGGGCGTCGAGCAGCAGCACGGTCTTCTCGCTGGTCCCCGAGCCGAGCTCGACCAGGGTGTCGGCGCCGGAGCGCGTGGCGATGTCGAGGGCGTGCCGGCGCAGGATGGCCAGCTCGCGGCGGGTGGGGTAGTACTCGGGCAACCGGGTGATCCGGGAGAACAGCTCGCTGCCGGCCTCGTCGTAGAACCACTTGGGCGGCAGCCACTTGGGCGTCGACGTCAGCCCGGTGCGGACGTCGTGTTCGAGTGCCTGGTGAAGGTGGTCGCGGCCGAGATGGTCCACCAGGTGTACGGCTGACTGGCTGACTGACACGGGGCCTCCTGGGGCTGTGGGTCACGGGTCCCGCTCGCCGGTCCGTGACCGGGGTGCTGTGCTTTCCTGTGGTCCGGCTCCTCCCTGTCGTGGTGCTGCCGTGGTGCTGCCGCGGTGCCGTCACGGCCCTGTCACGGCTCTGTCACAGTGGCTGGACGCGCACGCCGTCCGCGGAGGCGAGGACCAGGGTCCGATCCGGTACGGCCTGCCAGCCGGGCCGGTCGTCCAGCGGTTCGCTCGCCACGAGCACGCCGTCGCGCGGGTGGTCCCCGAGGTGGAGGAAGAGCGTGTCGCCCCAGGCGGTCGCGGCGATCGACCGGCCGTCGCAGGCGAGCAGGTTCAGCCGGGCGTCGGGATCCTTCACCCCGGCGTGGGTGACGACCTCCACCAGGGCCTCGCCGAGCGGGTCGCCCGCGCGCCGCCGGGTGAACACCGCGGCGGCGAGCCACGCCGAGTCGCAGGAGCTCTCCGCGTCCTCGGCGAGTTCCCTGACCGCCTCCCGCGCCACGCGGCCGTTGTGGCTGAGCAGCCACGGCCCGTCGGCGAAGGGCGCGGTCGCGCTCTCCTCGATCGGCATCCCGGCGGTGGCCGACCGCACGGCGGCCAGCAGGCAGCCGGAGCGGGCGACCCGTGCGAGGTCCGTCAGGTTGGCGTCCGCCCAGATGGGGACCGTACGGCGATAGCGGACCGGTTCGGCGCGGGAGGCGTCGTACCAGCCCATACCGAAGCCGTCGGCGTTGACGGTGCCGTAGCGCTGCAGGCGCGGGGCGTGGGACTGCCGGAGCAGGCCGTGGCCGGGCTCGTGGATCAGCGAGGACAGCGGACGGGGAGCGCCCAGCCAGGCCGCGTGGCGGCACATCTACCGCTGCCCCGGTGAGCGCCCGGAGAAGTGCTCCGGGGAGTGGCCCGGGGATTCCCCTGGTGAGTCCTCGGGGAAGGCCGAGCGGGCACATCGGAAGCCGGAGAAGATCTGCCTGCGGGCAGGACGGTCCCAGTTCCTGAACGTGGTGCGGGCCACGGCCGGGTCGGACGCCCAGGATCCGCCGCGCAGCACCCGGTGTCGAGAGTCGAAGAACACCTCGCTGTACTCGGGGTAGGGGAAGCTGCGGAAGCCGGGATGGGGCAGGAACCACGAACCGGTCCACTCCCACACGTCCCCGATCATCTGCTCGGTGCCGTAGGCGCCCGCCCCCGCGGGGAAGGCGCCGAGCGGTGCGGGCCGTGCCGCCCTGTGCCCGAGGTTCGCCGTGGCGGGCCCGGGATCGTCGTCCCCCCACGGATATCTCCGCGCCCGCCCGGCCTCGGGGTCCCAGCCGCAGGCCTTCTCCCACTCGGCCTCGGTGGGCAGCCGCCTGCCGGCCCACCGGGCGTAGGCGTCGGCCTCGTACCAGCACACGTGCTGGACGGGCTCGTCCATGGGGACGGGCTCGGTCCGGCCGAAGCGGGTGCGCCACCAGGTGCCGCCATCGGCGATCCAGAACAGCGGGGCGAAGGCGCGGCTCCGCTGCAGCCAGAGCCGGCCCTGCGGAGACCACCAGCGGGGGTCGTCGTAGCCGCCGTCGGCGATGAAGTCCGTGTAGGCGCGGTTGCCGACGGGGAGCCTGTCGATCCAGTAGCCGGGCAGGTCGAGCCGGTGGGCCGGGCGCTCGTTGTCGTAGGCCCACGACAGGGTGTCGGTGCCCATCGTGAAGGGACCCGCGGGAACGAACACCTCGTCGGTACCCGAGGGCCGGCCGGGTGGCAGTTCGCCGTCGCGGACCAGGCCGGGTGCACCGGACAGCTGCAGGGTGGCGAGCATCGTCTCGTCGTGCTGGTGCTCGTGCTGGATCACCAGGCCGAAGACGAAACCGTCCCGGTGCAGGGGGTCGGGACCGTGCGGGTCGATCGCGTCCAGGATGTCCAGCACCCGGCCGCGCACGCCCTCGATGTAGCGGCGCGCCTCCATCGGTCCCAGGATGGGCAGGGTCGTGCGGTTCGCGCGCGGATGCCGGAACGCGTCGTACAGGTCGTCGATCTCCGGGCGGAGCGGGGTGATCCCGCCGGCCTGCCGCAGCACCCACAGCTCCTCGTAGTTGCCGACGTGCGCCAGATCCCACACCAGCGGGGACATCAGCGGTGAGTGCTGCCTGACCAGCAGATCGTCCTCGGCGTCGGTGTAGGCGGTGGACCGGATCCGCGCGGCGGTCAGCCCGGCGGCGATCCGTTCCTTGAGGTCGCTCATCAGATACCTCCGTGCTGGAGATTCCGCTCCCCGGTCCCGGGCAGGCCCCGAGCCGGCCTTGACGAGGGCGTCAGATCCGTCCTTCCTGGGCCAGCCAGTCGGGCAGGCGCCGTTCCGGTCCGCCGGCCAGGTGCAGCAGGTCGGCGGCCGGGGAGCGGCCGGGACTCACGTGGCGGTTGGCGAACGTGGCGACCTCGCAGACCAGGGCCGGTGTCGCTCCCAGCCTCGGCAGCGCCGCGAGGGCGGCGCGGAAACAGGCGTCGGCGGCCCTGCGCAGCAGGGGGTCGGCCAGGCCGCGGCGTGCCGCCCGCAGCCACATCCCCGCGCACGGCTCGGCCGCGGCCAGCGCCGCGTCGGCCGCGCGGTCGTCCGTCACCAGGGCGTGGGTCACCGCCGCGCACACCGGCCAGCTCGCCGGGTGCTGGGCGTCGAGGTAGCGGATCTCCAGCCAGCCGCGTGGCCGTACGGGCGGGAAGAGCGTCGTGGCGTGGTAGGTCAGGTCCGCCAGGGTCGGCGGCCGCGCGGACGCGGTCAGCCGGTCGCGGAAGGTCGAGCCGTCACGGACCGGGCGGTACCGCGCGTCCTCGGGACTCTCCGGGTTCTCCGGGTTCTCCGGGGCCTCGCGCACGGCCATGAGGCGGGCGTCGAGCAGGTACTCGGCCCAGTCGGCGGCGGGGTCGCCGCCGGCGGGGACAGCGGCCGTGCGAGTGCGGTCGAGCCGATCCCACACCGCCTGGCGGCCCGACATCCACCCGCACGGCCGGCTCCCGCTGAGCGGCGAGTTGGCGAAGGCCGCCACCAGGACGGGACCCAGCAGGTGGGCGCGCTCCCATCGGGTCGCGGGTCTGGTGCCCAGGTCCAGGTTGACCTGGATCGAGGCCGTCGAGCACATCATCAGCGCCCCGTACGGCATGCCGAGAAACTCCGCCATCGCCTCGTACCGGGGCAGGCGCAGCTGCCGCCACGCAGGCCGCAGCGGGTCGAGTCCCACCCCGGCCGGCACCAGGCCGGCGTCCCGCAGCGCTCCGCGTGCGGCGGCCACATCGGCGGTGAGGCGGGTGATCGCGTCGGGCAGCGAGCCCGGTGGCCCGGAGAGCTCCAGCTGGCCGCCCGGCTCGAAGGTCACCACACTCCCGCCGGGTAGCGGCGGCAGGACTTCGGCGATCCTGGTCCACGGAACCTGGCGGGCGGGAGCCGTGCGGTCGAAGACCAGGAACTCCAGCTCGACTCCCAGTTGCTCGCCGGGGGAGGCGAGAAAGCACTGTCGGGCGAAGGCCTCCACGTCCGAGGCGTTCCGGATCAGCGTGTTCTCGGTCGCCAGACCAGTCATCCCCGTCCCCTTTCAACATTTATCTGTGGATCTACAGACTTGTGCGATGTTCAGGGGGTGGGCGGTGTCGGTAGGTAACGACGGGGTGGCGCGCTGTTCCGGCTCCCGGGCGTCGCGGTGCCATGTCGGGTGAGACGCTCGGAGAAGCGGTTAGGTGCCTAGGGGGAAAGTTCCCGTTATGGGCGATTTCGACACATTTCTCGGTCCGGCTGGTCAGCCGCCGCGGCGTCCGTGACCGGGCCGGAGGCCGTGTGCCGCCGGCCGTGCCGCTGTATCGCTGTGCCGCGCGGTGTCGTCAGCGGTCCCACGGGTGGCCGCCGGGGAGAAGCGCCGAGACCTCCTCCGGGCCGGGCGGCTCGGGCCAGCCCGTGGCCGGTCCGGTGCCGGAGGGGGCAGGGTCGGAGGGGGCGGGGCCGGAAGACCACCGGCCGGAGAGGCCGAGGACCGCGCAGGCCAGCCAGTGCTCGCCCGGCTCGTGCTCGCCGCGCAGTGTGGGGATGACCGTGCGCGGGACGATGACGTTGGTACCCGGCAGGGGGAGGACCAGCTCCCCGCTCCGGGTCCCGCGGAGGTCCTCGATCACGCACAGCCCGGCGGGGGAGTCGAGGCGGGCGTGGCCGGGGCCCTCGGCGGTGCGGTGCGCGGCGGGGTCTCGGTCGACGGCGAACGCCCCCTCGGCCGACAGCAGCCCGCGCCCCGACCGCAGACGGTGCACCCGTACGTGCCACGGAGGACGCGGGAGCAGCCAGGTGTCGACCTCCACGTCCGGCCATGGTGTCCAGCGGGCGTGGAGCAGGCCGCCGGGTGAGGAGAAGTCCTCGGGCACCTCGCAGGGCCGCCAGTGCGTCCCGTCGTCGCTCAGCGCCAGGGTGCTGTCGAAGGCGCCCTGCTCCAGCCCCCACGAGCCGCCCGGCACGCTGAACCCGAAGGACGTCGAGTAGGCGAACTTGGCGTACTTCGCCGCGCCGTGCCGCACCCACGTGTGGTGCTGCCCCGCGCTCAGCATGACGACCTGCCGTCCCCGCTCGCACCGCATCAGCGCGACCCCCGCCTCCGGCTGGACGCTGGTCGCGGGCAGTTCCCGCGCCGCCTCCTCATCGGCCGTCCAGAAGGGATGCCCGGCGGCGAGTGCCAGCGGCAGGAACGCCTTCAGCGCCCAGTACGGGGAGCCGGGGGCGTTGTACTGCTCGGCGAGAGCGGGCTGGGCGTAGCCGTATCCCAGGGTGAGCAGGCCGCCGGAGTCGCGGATCGGCTGTCCAAGCCACCAGCGCAGATGCCGCATTAGATGCCCCTTCACCTCCCCCCACGGCAGGGCCTCGACTCCGGCGAAGGCGAGGGCGCCCCAGAAGGCTCCCTGCGCGAAGCGGTAGGTCAGGCTCCGGCCGAAGGGCACGGCGGCTCCGCCGGAGGTGAACCAGTGCTGGAAGTCCAGCGCGAAGGCCGCCGCCCGCTCACGCAGGCGCCCGGCGCGGCCGGGATCGCGGTCGGCGGCCAGGGCGGCGTAGACCAGGCCGTAGTAGTGCATCGCGAAGGGGACGTAGTAGTCGCGCTGGGCGGTGGGGCCGTCGCTGTACCAGCCGCCGCCCAGCGCGAAGGACTCCAGCCGCTCCAGACGGGCGAGGTTGGGCCCGGGGTCGAAGCGCACCCCGACGCGGTCCAGGCCGAGCCCCACCATGACGGGGAAGAACTGCCAGTTGTTGTCGACGGCCTCGGCACTCATCGAGTGGAGCAGCCAGGCCGCGAGGCCGTCGCGTTCCCGGCCGCTCAGCGGGTCCCACACGGCCTCGGGCGCGAGGGCCAGCGCCAGGCCGATCGCGGCGGTCTCCACCAGCCGTTGGTCGACGTCGGTCACCGCCCCCCAGAACTCCTCGTGCCCGGGATTCGTCCCGGTGGCGAGCCCCCGGCGCCAGAGCTCCCAGTGCTCGAAGGATCCCCCTCCGGCCGCCAGCGGCGCCAGCCCCCACAGCGGGCGGGCGAACGCCTCCAGTTCGGCGGCCGCGTCGCCGTAGTGGGCCGTGTTGCTCCCGAGCCGAAGTCGCGCCCGACCCGGACTGAGGTGGGGGACCAGTGGCAGGACGAGTTCGGTCACGAGCCGGCGCATGTCCTCACGGTCACGCGGTGTCCCGCTCCCGCCCGCCCCCGGCGCCGCCGATGACGTGGCTGATCGTTCCACTGTCGCGGAACCCCCTCTGGTGATCGGCGACCGTGGCCGCCGGAGGCCCTGCCGTCCGGGCCGGACCCGCGCCGAGAGCACGGTCAGCTCTTGAGCCCGGTGAACGCGATCCCCTGCATGATGCGGCGCTGGAAGATCAGCAGGACCACGATGACCGGGATGACCGCCAGGGCGGCGCCCGCCATGATGTAGTACGCCCGTCCGGACTCGCTGCTGGCCAGCTGCTGCAGGGCCAGCGGCAGCGTGTAGAGCTCGGGGTCGTTGAGCACCACCAGGGGCCAGACCAGGTCGTTCCAGTGGAAGATGAAGCTGGTGATCGTCACGACCGCGAGCACCGGCTTCGACAGCGGGATGATGATGCGCCAGAAGATCTGCATCCGTCCCGCGCCGTCGATGCGCGCCGCCTCCTCCAGCTCGCCGGGCAGCGACATGAAGAACTGGCGCAGCAGGAAGATGTCCAGGACCGAGGCGACGTTGGGCAGGATCAGGCCCCATCCGGAGTCGAACATGCCGAGCGCCTGGGTGACGTGGATGCGTGGCACCAGCAGCGTGATCGTGGGGACCATCATGCCCGCGAGCAGCACGACGAACAGCTTGTCCCTGCCGGGAAAGGGGATCCTGGCGAAGGCGTAGGCGGCCAGCGCGTCCACCAGGAGCTTGCCCGGAACCAGTATCAGGCAGACCCAGACGCTGTTGAGGAACGCCTGGCCCAGCCCGCCGACCTGCAGGACGTGCTCGTAGTTCTCCAGCGTGGGCGACCACTCACCGGTCTTGCGATCCAGCGGAAGCAGGCTGGGCACCTTGGTGTAGACGTCCGAGCCGTGTTTGAAAGAGGTCGCCAGCATCCACAGGAACGGGATCACCGATATGGCCGCCAGCAGCACCAGGGCGATGTAGACGGGCGCGAGCCGTGCTTTCCCGGCCGTCCTCACGACGCCTCCTGCTTGACGAACTTGAACTGCAGGGCAGTGATGATCATGATGAAGAGGAACAGGATGAACGACATCGCGCAGGCCGCGCCCATCGCGTCGTAGCGGAACGCGAACAGGTACAGGTGCAGGACGTAGGTCAGGCCCGACTGCTCGGGGCCGCCGGTGACGCTCCTGCCGCCGCCGCCCGAGAAGATCACATACACCAGGCCGAAGACCTGCAGCGCCGCGATCACGCCGGTGACCAGCAGGTAGAAGGTGGTGGGACGCAGCATCGGCACGACGATCCTCCGGAACCGCTGGACGGGGCCCGCACCGTCGATGATCGCGGCCTCGCGGATCGAGTCGGGGATGCCCTTGAGCCCGGCGAGGTAGATGATCATTGAGATGCCGCACTGCCAGGCGGCGATGAACGACAGGGCCGGGATGACCAGTTCGGGGGTGTTGAGCCAGTTCTGCCCGGGGATGCCGAACAGGCCGAGAAAGCTGTTGACCAGCCCGTACTGCGGGTCGTACAGCCAGCGCCAGATGGCGCCCACCGCGGCCTCGGCGGTCACGACCGGCAGGAACAGCAGCAGCCGGAAGAGGTTGGAACCGCGGCGGATCGTGTTGATCAGCAGCGCCTGGGCGAGCGCGGTGACCAGGGTCAGCGGTACGGCGATCAGCGTGTACTGCAGGGTGACCCGGATCGACTTCCAGAAGTGCGGATACCGCACGTCGTCGAAGAGCAGGTCGGAGTAGTTGGCCAGTCCCACCCAGTTGGGCGCCGACCGCAGGTTCCAGTCGGTGAAGCTGTAGTACAGCGCGGCCAGCGCGGGGTAGAGCAGGAAGATCACGAAATAAATCACCGCGGGGGCGATCAGGAGCCACCCGATGACGTGGTCGCGCCGCCCGAAACCCGGGCGGCGGCGCCGCCCGGGGAGGGGCGTCACGGCGGGCTTGTCAGCCAGCACCGGAGATGCCACGTTTGCCTCGCTTTCGCGTTAGCCGTTCCAGCCGAGCAGCGCGCGGGTCTTGGTCGCCGCCTCGGTCAGCGCCTGCTGGGAGGTGACCTTGCCGCTCAGCGCGGACTCGATCGCGGGGGCGATGATCTCGTCGTTGATCTGGATCCACTCCGGCAGGGCCGGCCTGGCATGGGCGACCTTGAGCTGCTCGAGGAAGGCCGCCTGGTCGGGCCCGAAGGTGGCCGCGTCCCTCTCCGCCGCCGCCACATTGGTCGGGAAGCCACCCAGCGCCTGAGCCAGCGTGGTGTTGTTGTCGGCGTTGGTCAGGAAGGTGAGCCACTTCCACGCCAGCTCGGGGTTCTTGCCCTTGCTGAAGACCACCGCGTTCTCGCCGCCGATGTTGCCGGCGGGCTCGGTCTTGTACGGCAGCGGGGCGGTGCCGAACTCCAGGTCGGGGAACTGCTCCTTGATGTTGGCCACGTCCCACGGGCCGGAGATCATCATGCCGGCCAGACCGTTCTCGAAGGCCTTGTCCGAGTCGGTGATCGCCCTGGGGGAGGACGGCAGCAGATCCACCCAGAGCTGGAGCGCGTCGACACCGGGCTGCTGGTCGAACAGGATCTTCTTGTCCTTCTCGTCGACGAGGGAGCCGCCGGCGCCCGCGAGGAAGCCCGGCCACATCCAGCCGCCGTAGCCGTCGCCCTTGGGCACCACCATGCCCGCGATCTTCGGATCGTCCTGGTGGACCTTCGCGGCCGTCTGCTTGAGCTCGTCCCAGGTCTTGGGCGGCGTCGGCACCAGCTTCTTGTTGTAGAAGAGCGCCACCGCGGTGTGGTCCAGCGGCAGGCCGTAGATCTTGTCGTTCACCTTGTTGGTGTTCAGGGCGCCCGCGTAGTACGTCTTCTCGTCGACGGTGCCGGCGGGCATCTCCCTGATGGTGCCGTCGAGCGCGTACCTGGCCACCAGCGGCTGGTCCAGGATGCCGACGTCGGGGACGGTGCCGGCGGCGACGGCGCTGCCCAGCTTGGTGTTGTAGTCGTCCTTGGGGATCTTGACGATCTTGACGGTGACCTTGTTGGCCTTCTCGAAGTCGGTGCGCAGCTTCTCGACGACCTCCCCCGCCTGCGGGGTGCGGTCCTGGAACATCCAGTAGGTCAGTGTGGTGGCCTCCGAGGCCGTCCCGTTGTCGCCGCCGCATGCGACAAGCCCGGCCAGCAGTGCCATACCCGCCGCGGCCCCTGTGACTCTCCTGATCATTTCTTCCTCCTGTTGGGGGGTGCAACGGAGGATAATGTAAGGTGTGAAAAAAGTTCAGTCCCCTTGAGAAACGCTTTGGTAACACGGAGGAGAGGGAGGTGTGGGTCATTCGTGAGGTGTGGTTCCCGGGAAGCGGGGAGTGATGGGCACGCCGGTGCCCGCCTCGGCCGTCGCCTCCTTCAAGGGCGACGAGAAGATCAAGCTGCAGGAGGTCGGCTCGCTGGGC
>NZ_JBEXUE010000220.1:0-16144 GCF_040614275.1 Streptosporangium sp. NPDC006013 | reverse complement strand
GTCACCTTCGGCGGTGACCAAGCGCGATCGTGGGCGATAAAGACGCGCTTAAGACAAATTAGCTGGTCACAACTGCTACCACGCCTATCCGGCGCACGCCGCGTTCGGCGGCTACAAGCAGTCGGGCATCGGCCGCGAGAACCACAGGGTCATGCTGGACCACTACCAGCAGACCAAGAACCTGCTGGTCAGCTACTCGCCCAAGAGACTGGGCTTCTTCTGATGCCGACCGGCCCCACCGGTGAGCCGCACCCGCCCCGAGTGGAGCGGGTGCGGCTCAGCCCCGCCGCCGGGGAACTGCTGACCGTGCTCCACGAACGGCACGGCCCGTTGATGTTCCACCAGTCGGGCGGCTGCTGCGACGGCAGCTCGCCCATGTGCTACCCCCGGGGCGAGTTCCGGGTCGGCGGCGCGGACCTGCTGCTGGGCGTGCTGGCCCTGGACACCCCGTTCTGGATCAGCGCCTCCCAGTACGCCTACTGGCGGCACACCCACCTCACGGTGGACGTGGTCCCCGGCCGCGGCGGAGGATTCTCCCTTGAGGCCCCGGAGGGGGTGCGCTTCCTCATCCGCTCCCGGCTGTTCACCGACGAGGAGGCCGAGCGGATCCGCAAGGAGCCTCCCCCACCGGGCGGGGCCGCCGGCGACACGGGGGATGGGCAACATCAAATAGAGTCACAGCGGGAGTACGATGCACGGAAATGAAGTGTCGGCGACGATCGTCTGACACCGGGCGAAGCGTGAGCGGAGGTCGCCGATGGGCAGCGGGTCGTCGTCGCCGGACCAGGCCGGGGTGGCACAGGCGAAGCCGGGCCAGGCGGGGTCGAGCTGGGCGAGGGAACGGTTCGGCGAGCGTGCCGAGGCCGTACGGCGGCAGCTGGCCGCCTCGCTGCTTGAGGCGATGGGCAACGCGCAGGACGCGCAGAGCTCCGCGCACAGCGACAAGCGGTACACCTACGGCTTCACCATGATGGCCAGGCGCTACGAGGCGCTCGCCGAGGGACTGCGTGACGAGCCGGGCTTCCGGCTGGTCAGGCCGCATGGCTCGGCGCACCACCTGGTGGTGCTCGGCGGCAACCTGCTGCTGCCGTTCCGCTACGCCGAGGACGACCGCACGCCGATCTCCGAGGCCCGGATCAGCGACGGCCGCATCTCCTCACTGGTCCGCGAGCTGTTCGACCGGTTCGGCCCGGCGACCTCCTACCGCCAGGAGGAACTGGACCTGGCGCTCGACGGGGGAAGTGCCCAGGAGGAGCTGGACCTGTCCGCGGGGGCGGACGGTCCGGCCACGGTCCGCCCCGCGCTCACCGGGCTGCCCGACGAGACCCGGCTGGTCCCGGTCGCCTACGCGGGCAACGCGCAGGCCGGTCTGCTGCGGCTCTACTGGGGCGAGGCGGAGCTCGTCGACGAGTTCGGCAGGATCCGCTGGCTGCACCACGAGCCGATCCCGCTGCCGGCCGCCTCCCCCGGCCCCCTCAGCGGCCTGTGGGCGACGGAGCCCGGTGCCGCGTCGCGTTTCGACGACGGTCTCCTGCCCGACCTCGCGCTGAGCACGCGGTCTTCAGCCGAGCGGAAGAATGGCAAGATCTTCCCCGTAGGCAGTGAGGCACCAGAGGAAACCGCGGTCACCGGCGACAATGAGCAACCGTAACCAGACCCCCCTGTTCGGCGCCGCCGAGGGCGGCCCGAGCCCGCAGGCCGTCACCGACGCGTTCGACCAGGCGCGGCTGACCCAGGCGCGGCAGCTGGCGGGGATGACGAAGAAGGACCTGGCCGAGCGGATCGGCGTCACCCCCGCGGCGGTGGGGCAGTACGAGACGGGCATGACCCGTCCACGCCCCGAGCTCGTTCCCCGCCTGGCCGACGTGCTCGGCGTGCCACCGGCGTTCTTCCTGCTCGGCCGCCCGCACGGCAAGCTGGACGGGTCCATGGCGCACTTCAGGAGCCTGCGCTCCACCCGTGCCCACCAGCGCGCCAAGGCCGCGGCCTTCGTCGAGCAGGTCTGGGAGCTGGCCCACGCCCTGGAGAAGCAGGTCAGGCTGCCGGACGTGGCCCTTCCCGGTTTCTCCGGCGGCGAGGTCCACTCCGGTGTCGAGTTGCCCCGCGACCCCGTCCAGGCCGCCCGCGCCCTGCGGCGGCTCTGGCGGCTGGGCACCGGCCCGCTGTCGCACGTCGTCCGGCACATGGAGGCGCAGGGGATCGTCGTGGTCCTCCCTCCGCCGGACGAGGACGCCACCACGGTGGACGCCTTCTCCACCTCCCAGCTGCCGCGCCCGATCGTGGTGCTGACCGCCAACCGGTTCGACGACATCCACCGCTACCGCTTCACCGCCGCCCACGAGCTGGGCCATCTGGTGCTGCACGGTGACACGGCCTCAGGAGACAGCCAGCAGGAGCGCGAGGCCGACGTCTTCGCCGCCGAGTTCCTCACCCCGCGCGACAGCATCCTGCCCGAGCTGCCCGGCCGCCTCGACCTGCGCAGGCTGGTCGAGCTCAAGCGCACCTGGGGCGTGTCCGTCGACTCCCTGCTGTACCGCTGCCGCGAGGTCGGTCTGATCTCCGACTCGGCGGCGAGCCGCGCCTACCAGCGGCTCAAGACGCTCCGCGACCAGCCGGGCTTCGCCGCCGAGCCGATCAGCGGCTACCCCGGCGAGCGGCCCGTGCTGCTGCGCCAGGCCTTCGACCTGGCCGTCGGCGAGACCGGCCTCACCATGGAGCGGCTCGCCGCCCAGCTGGCCTGGCCGGTCTCCCGGGTGCGTGAGCTGCTCGACCTGCCCGACCAGCGCCCGGCGTTGCGCCTCGTACCCGACGCGTCCGCGGCAGGCGGCCCTAATCCTCCTCGACACGCTCCCTGATCCATTCCATGCCGTCCTGCCAGGAGGCGAACGCCTGGAGATAGCGGCCGTCGCGGGCGTGGAAGGCGTGATACCGGAAATCCCCGTCACTGCCCGTACGGATCAGGTCGTAGACGTCACCCTTGGAGCGGTACCACACGCACTCGCCGTCAGCGGGACGCGAGGACGAGGCATAGGCGAACTCACGCGTGATGGACATGTGACGGATGCTACGGATCGACGAATCCGCAGGCAATGCCGTATCCATTTCATTCAGGGATAAAGTTCGCCCTTCCGGATGGCTGACGCACCCGGCATCCGGGCGGTACGGCGGCCTCGGCCCGTACCAGGCGGGCATGCCCGGCACGGGCCGAGCCCCGGCCGTCACCCGGCGGGCGGTGTGGGGGTGGGGCTCACCCGGTGGTCGGTCAGGTGCAGGTCGCCGCCGAGCGTCTCGCGCAGCTCGTCCAGGACCTGCCTGGCGCCGAGCACGGTCCACAACTCCCCGACGAGATGGGGGTTGTACTCCGGCGCCTGGTCCATCCACTGGTCCTTGCCGTGCTGGGTGACGAAGGTGCTGATGAAGAACCGGCCGACGGGGGTCTTACAGGCTCCGGTACGGATGTCGACCGCGTCGACCTGGATCTTGACCTTGCAGCCGACCTTCTCGGCGAGTTGCTCGACCGTGGGCGGCGGCCCTGCGGGGACCGCGTTGCCCGCCGCCGCGGCGACGGGGGCTCCCGCGGGCCGGTCCGCGCTGCAGGCGAGGGAGAACGACAGGGCGAGGATCGCCGCGGCGATCGCGCGGGCGTTCCTGGCGACACCGGACTGGCACGAATGTGTCAACATCCTGGAGATACGCCCGTCCGCCCCGATAAGTTCACCGCCCGCCGGGTGGGAGCGTCCCCGGACGATGCCGGTCGTCCGGGGACGGTACGGGGCGCCGGTCAGGGAACCCGGCCGACGGCGCCCACCGTGACGGCGCCGGCTCCCGGCGGGATGACGACGTCGCTGGGGTCGGGCCGCCAGTCGTAGACGGGCACCAGACCGGGTTCGAGGATCTCCAGCCCGTCGAACAGCTCGCGGATCTGGGTGAGGGTGCGGGGGAAGACACCGCCCGCGGTGGTCGTGCCGTAGACACCACGGCCCTGGCGGACCTGCTCCTCGCTGAGGTCGCCGGAGGTGACGTGGGAGATCACCACATGGCTGCCCGAGGCCAGCCGCCGCCCGAAGGAGGTGGCGATGTCGGCGGCCTCCTTGTCATCCGCGACGAAGTGCAGGATGGAGACCATGAGGACGGCGACCGGCTGGTCGAAGTCGATGCGCTCGCGGACCTCGGGGTGATCCAGGATCGCATCCGGCTCCCGCAGGTCCCCGGAGATCACGGTGGTCTGCGGGTTGTCGGCGAGCAGCGCGCGGGCGTGCACGAGCACGATGGGATCGTTGTCGACGTAGACGATCCGGGAGTCGGGCGCCTCGCGCAGGACGACCTGGTGCACGTTCTCCTGCGTCGGCAGGCCGGTGCCGATGTCGATGAACTGGCGGACCCCCGAGGCGGCGAGATGCCGCACGGTGCGCCCGAGGAAGGCGCGGTTCGAACGCGCCACGTCCTTCACGTTGGGGACAAACTCCACGATCCTGTCACCGGCCGCCCGGTCGGAGGCGAAGTTGTCCTTGCCTCCCAGGTAGTAGTCGTACATACGGGCCACACTCGGGACCGTGGGGTCGATTCCCGCTGGGGCCTGCTCGCGCTCAGTCATATCCTCGCCTTCACCACTCTTTCCCGGCATGCTAGACGAGTGGCGAGCATTTCAGATCATGAAACGACATATCATCTGATCGACAATTAGGACGGCCCCAAACTCTCGGGCAGCGCATCCCCCCGGAACCCACCGGCGAACGGCCCTCCCGGATCAGCCCGAGAGCTCCTCGCGAAGGTCCTCCAGGAACCTCCGGCTCTCGGCGAGGGAGTACGCCTGGATGCACAGGCGGTCCATGACCTGCATGTAGTGGTCGGTCTCGTCGAGCTTGTCCAGGTAGAGGGCACTGGTGAGCTGTTCCATGTAGACCACGTCGGGCAGGTCCCGCTCGGGGAAGCGCAGGATGGAGAACGGACCGCCCGCCGCGGCGTGGCCGCCCCGGTCGAACGGCATGATCTGCAGCCTGACGTTGGGCAGCTCGACGGCTTCGAGCAGGTGGTCTATCTGGGCGCGCAGCACCTGGGGCCCGCCGATGGGCCGCCGCAGCACGGCCTCGTCCATCACCGCCCAGAGCGTCGGAGCGCCCGGCCTGGTCAGCCGCTGCTGACGGGCCATACGGAGCGAGACCCGGCGGTCGACCTCGCTCGCCGAGGCGCCGCCGTGCACGAGCATGATGACGGCCCGCGCGTATTCGGGGCTCTGCAGGAGGCCGGGGATGAACTGCACCTCGTAGGTCCGGACCGTCGAGGCCGCCTCTTCGAGCCCGACGTAGACCTCGAACCAGTTGGGGAGCAGGTCGCCGTACTTGTGCCACCAGCCGGGCGCGTTGGCCTGACGGGCCAGTGTCAGCAGCGGGGCCCTTTCCTCGGTGTCGGTCACCCCGTACATCGTCAGCAGGTCCGCGACATCGCGCTCCTTGAAACCGACTCGCCCGAGCTCCAGCCGGCTGATCTTGGCATGGGAGGCGCGGATGGCATAGCCGGCCTGCTCGCGGGTGATGTTCTTGGCGACGCGCAGCCTCCGCAGCTGGGCACCGAGGAGAATGCGCAGGATGGTGGGGCCGCCACCCCCCGCGTAGGTGAGAACACCGCTCCGCGCGCCGCCGTCCTCGGCGGTCTGTCCGGCCATATCGGCTCCCTGTCGCACCTTCCTACGGTGCCACAGTTTCACATATACGGTGTGAATCTCACAGTCCCGCTAGGCGCGCACTTGCGCATGCACTTGCAATCGCATGTGCCATACATCGACAAATCTTTCTTGACAGCTCATTTTCCGGCTCAGGACTCGTGTCCGAAACCTCGCCGACGCTACCGGCCCGAGGCGAGGTCGCAGGTGTCGTCGTGCGGGACACCCCGGCCGGCCGCGGTACGGCGGGACAACATGCCGCGCACGATGTCGCACAGCTCGCTCGTCTCCCTCGGCGACAGCACCCGGCTGAGGCGGCGCTCGACCACTCCCCCGTTCAACGGTCCCGGCGCCTTCGTCACGTTGAGGTAGCCGGACAGGAACGCGATCCGGAACAGTTTCTCCTGCGAGGGCGACTCGGCGGGGACCCGGCCCGTCTCGCCGGCCCGCCCGGCCGCCTCCTCCCCTCCGTCCCGGGGCACCTCCAGCCCACCGAGCAGCAGGTGCGCGGCGGCCCGTTGCAGGGCCAGCCCGTACGCGCGCACGGCCCCGTCGGGGGAGAAGGCGACGATCGAGCGCCCGACGGCCTCGGCCGAGCCGGGCGACAGGTCGGCGATGCCGGTCTCCTCGCCGAGGCGGGTGTAGACGCGCACGAGCTGCTCCCCCACGTACCCGGGTTGGAGGTGCTGGGAGAGCGTGACCGTCACCGTGGACCCGTCGGGGTTGTGCACCTCGGCGATGTCGGCCGCGTGGGTGACGTAGGTGGTGGAGTGCGCACGCTCGCACCATGGCGGGCACGGAGTCTCGATGCGGGAGCGAGAAGTCCCGACAGAGGCAGTGATGTCCATCCCAATCCTTCCAGCATGAGGATCCGCGCCGTCAAGGGCGTGCAGGCGCGACGGCGGGCCGTGAGCCGGGGACCGGCTCGCACGCCGGTGTTCGATGTGGCTCTCACCGGCAGGTACGCAGGATCCGCGCGCCGAGTTCAGCCGACTGCGCCGCACCGCCCTCCTGGCCGCCCGGCATCCGGCGCGACGATCTCGGCCATGCCTGGCGATCCATGGATAAGGCCAGGTCAAGTGGTATCTAACGGCAAGCAGGCAACGTAAGGTAACGACTCGGAAACGCTCTTGTATTATTAATAAAATATGACTAATGTCCCTCGGTAATCGGATCCTGCAGGTCTGCCAGGCACTGCCCGGAAGCTGTCCACCGGGCATCTCCTCCGTTCACAGGGAGTCAACATGGGATCGAAGATGCCAAGGGTGGCGCGGCTCGCGGCCGTGGCCGCCGCGGCCGTGACGCTGGGCGTGACCGCGGCCTGCGGCGGCGCGTCCGGCGAGCCCGCCGCGGGTCCGGCGAGCGGTGACCCGGCCCAGCCGGTCACCCTGAAGTTCTGGTCCTGGGTGCCCAACATCCAGAAGGCCGTCGACGCCTTCAACACCTCCCACCCCGGCATCAAGGTCCAGTTGGAGACCATCACCGCCGGTCCCGACGGGGGCTACGCCAAGATGCTCGCGGGCGTCAAGGCGGGCAACGCGCCCGACGTGGCCCAGGTCGGCTACGACTCCCTGCCCTCCTTCCTGGTCAACGGGGCGCTGGAGGACATCACCCAGCACGCGGAGCGGCACGCGTCGACGTTCGTCGACTGGCAGTGGCAGACCGGGGTCTTCGGCGGCAAGGTCTACGCCATCCCGCAGGCCAGCGGGCCGATGGGCTTCTACTACCGCAAGGACCTGTTCGACAAGTGGGGCATCGAGGCCCCGAAGACCTGGGACGACTTCGCCGCCGCGGCCAGGACGATCCGGAAGAAGGACAAGGACTCCTACATCTCCACCTTCGCCGCCAACCAGGCCCCCTGGCTGATCGCCCTCGCCCAGCAGGCCGGGCAGGGGTGGTTCGGCACCGAGGGCGACGCCTGGAAGGTGACGGTCGACAACCCCGACACCCGCAAGGTGGCCGACTTCTGGCAGAAGATGCTCGACGACAAGCTGGTCAAGACCGAGGCCGACATGTCCAACGCCTGGTACAAGGACCTGCAGACCGGCGGCGTCGTCGGCTGGATCGGCGGCTCCTGGGGAGACGCGATCATCCGCGGCAACGCGCCGAAGACCTCCGGCAAGTGGGCCGTCGCCCCGATGCCCCAGTGGGCGGGCAGCCCCGGGTTCGCCTCGGCCAGCTGGGCCGGCGGCTCCTCCTCGGCCGTGCTGAAGGGCACCAAGCACCCCGCCGAGGCCACGGCCTTCGCGGTATGGCTCAACAGCGACCCGCAGAGCGTCAACATCCTGCTGTCGGCCGGGTACGGCTGGCCGTCGGTCAAGGACACCGGCCAGATCACCAACCTGCGGCAGGACGACACCGTCTTCCCCTTCTACGGCGGCCAGAACATCTGGGACGTCTTCAAGGAGGCCGACGCGGCCGTCAGCGGCGACTGGCGCTGGCCCCCGGTCAGCGAGGCGCTGTACGCCTCGGTCACCGACAACGCCAAGGCCGCGGTGCAGGGCGAGGGCACGCTCGCGGACGCGTTCGCCAAGAGCCAGCAGGCGATGGTCGATCAGCTGAAGGCCAAGGGCCTCAACGTGGTGACGGGAGGCTGACGGTGACGGGGGTGCTGCAGAGGGAGACGCCGAAGGCCGGAGCGGAGGCGGACCACACGCGTCCGCGGCACCCCCGCCGCTCCCGGTCACACGTCGCGGTCTTCGTCATACCCTTCTTCGTGGTCTTCGCGCTCTTCTTTCTGGCGCCCATCGGCTACGCGGTCTACCAGAGCTTCTTCAAGCTCACCAGCAGTGGCCTCGGCCTGACCGAGCCGACCCTGGACTTCGCCGGGCTCGACAACTACGCCACCGCGCTGACCTCGCCCGCCTTCGTCGGGAGCATCGTCAGGGTGCTGCTGTTCAGCCTGATGGAAGTGCCGATCATGGTGGTCTGCGCGCTGGCGCTGGCCCTGCTCCTCGACTCCGCCCGCGCGCGCTTCCGGGCGTTCTTCCGGGTCTCCTTCTTCCTCCCGTACGGCGTGCCCGGCGTGATCGCATCCCTGCTGTGGGGCTTCCTGTACGTGCCGCAGACCAGCCCGCTGATCGACCTGCTGGCCGCGGCGGGCCTGCCACACGACTTCCTCGGTCCCGACACGGTGCTGCTGGCCATCGCCAACATCTCCACCTGGCAGTTCGTCGGCTACAACATGCTCGTGCTGATCGCCGGTCTCCAGGCCATCCCGCAGGAGCTGTACGAGGCGGCCAGGGTGGACGGCGCGAACGAGCTGCGGATCGCCTGGCATGTCAAGATCCCCCTGGTCCGCGCCCCGCTCGTCCTGATCACGGTGTTCACCCTCATCGGAACGCTCCAGCTCTTCGTCGAACCGCTGGTCCTCAAACCGCTCACCACGGCGATCAACAGCGACTACACCCCGAACCTGGCCGCGTACAACCAGGCCTTCGCGCAGAGCAACATCCACCTCGCGTCCGCGGAGGCGACGCTGATCGCGATCATGTCATTCGTCATCTCGTTCGGATTCCTGCGCATGGTCAACAGGAAGGGGAACCGGGCATGGTGAGGCGGATCCGTCCCTCGTCGGTCGTGGTGCTGGCCCTGCTGGGCGCGGCGGCGGTCTATTTCCTGCTGCCGGTCGTCTGGGTGCTGATCGCCGCGACGAAGAGCTCCGCCGACCTGTTCGGCACCTTCGGGCTCTGGTCGCCGGAGCCGCAGCTCGGCACCAACCTCAGCCGCCTGTTCGGCACCGAGGACGGCCTGTTCGGCCGGTGGATCCTCAACAGCTTCCTGTACGCGGGAGCCGGCGCGCTGGTCGCCACCCTGCTGTCGGCGGGCGCCGGGTACGCCATGGCCAAGTATCCGTTCCCCGGCCGGGAGGTGCTGTTCAACCTGGTCCTCGCCGGAGTGCTCGTGCCCGCCACGGTGCTGGCGCTGCCGACGTACCTCATCTTCAGTGAGGTGGGGATCACCGGCACCTTCTGGTCGGTGCTGCTGCCCAGCGTCGTCAGCCCCTTCGGGGTCTATCTCGCGCGCATCCACGCCAACGCGGCGATCCCGGACGCGCTACTGGAGGCGGCGCGGCTGGACGGCGCCGGGGAGTACCGCATCTTCTTCGGGATCGTCCTCAAGATCATGAGCCCGGCGCTCGTCACGATCTTCCTGTTCCAGTTCATCGGCGTGTGGAACAACTACTTCCTCCCCCTGGTGATGCTCTCCGACCAGCGTCTCTACCCGGTCACCCTGGGTCTGGCGCAGTGGAACTCGCAGACCTTCAGGGACCCGGCCTTCTACGAGCTCACGGTCACCGGCGCAGCGGTGTCCGCGCTCCTCCTCATCCTCACCATGGCCTCGCTCCAGCGTTTCTGGCGCGCGGGGCTGACCTCAGGGAGCGTCAAGGGTTGAACAGGATCACCCACCTCTACGACAGGCTGGACGGCCTCGGCTTCGGCGCCGACTACAACCCCGAGCAGTGGCCCCCGGACGTCTGGCGCGAGGACGTCCGGCTGATGCGCGAGGCCGGGGTCAACTTCGTCACCCTGGGCATCTTCTCCTGGGCCACGGTCGAGCCCGCCCCCGGCGAGTACGACTTCGGCTGGCTCGACGAGGTCATGGACCTGCTCGGCGAGGCGGGCATCGCGGTGTCCCTCGCCACCGGCACCGCGTCGCCGCCCTCGTGGCTGCCCCGGCTGCACCCGGAGACCCTGCCCGTCACCCGTGACGGCGTCACCCTGTGGCCGGGGTCGCGTCAGCACTACTGCCCCAGCTCCCCCGTCTACCGCGACGCCGCCGTGGCACTCGCCCGGCGGCTGGCCGTCCGGTACGGCGAGCACCCCGCTCTGGCGCTCTGGCATGTCGGCAACGAGTACGGCTGCCACCTGGACGAATGCTACTGCGAGGTCTCCGCGGCGGACTTCCGGCGCTGGCTGCGCGAGCGGTACGGCGACCTCGACGCGCTGAACACCGCCTGGTCGACGACCTTCTGGAGCCAGCGCGTCACCGACTGGGCCGAGGTGCACCCGCCCAGGACGGCCCCGACGCTGACCAACCCCGCCCAGGAGCTCGACTTCCGGCGCTTCAGCTCCGACGCCCTGCTCGCCTGCTACCGGGCCGAGCGCGAGGCGCTTCTGGAACTGACCCCCGGCGTCCCGGTGACGACCAATGTCATGGGCCTGTGGCGGTCCGTCGACTACTTCTCGTGGGCCGCCGAGTTCGACATCGTGGCGTTGGACATCTACCCCGAGCCCAAGGACCCCCGGGCCCACATCGACGCGGCGCTCTTCCACGACCTGATGCGCTCGCTGCGCGGCGGGCAGCCGTACCTGATGATGGAGAGCGCGACGGGCGCGATCAGCTACCGGCCGCCGAACCGGCCCAAGCACACCGGCCTGAACCGGCTCTGGAGCCACCAGGCGCTGGCGCGGGGCGCCGACGCGGTCATGTACTTCCAGTGGCGCGCCTCCGCGGGCGGCGCCGAGAAGTTCCACTCGGCGATCGTCTCGCACGGCGGAACCGACAACCGGATCTTCCGCGAGGTCGCCGCGCTGGGTACCGAGCTCGGCGAGCTGCGCGACGTGACGGGCTCCCGGGTCCGCGCCGACGTGGCGATCGTGCACGACTGGGCGAACTGGTGGGCCCTCGAACTGGACGCCAGGCCCGGGGAGCTGAAGCTGCCCGAGCGGCTGCGCGCGCACTACACGCCGCTCTGGCGGGAGAACGTCACCGCGGACGTGGTGCCGCCGGACTCCGACCTGTCGGGCTACCGGCTGGTGGTCGTGCCCAACCTCTACCTGTGCTCCGACGCCGCCGCGGCGAACCTCCGCGAGTACGTGCGGGCGGGCGGGCACCTGCTGGTGTCCTTCTTCAGCGGCATCGCCGACGAGTGCGACCGGGTACGCCTCGGCGGCTACCCGGGGGCGCTGCGCGAACCGCTCGGACTGCGGGTCGAGGAGTTCTGGCCGCTGAGCGAAGGCGAGCGCGTCAAGCTGGTCCCGGGCGGGCACGGCCTCCCCGGCCGCTCGGCTCCTCCGGGCGGTGCGACGGAAGGCACCGGAGGCTTCGGGGGGACGGCCGACCTGTGGGCCGACCACATCGTGCCGGAGGGCGCGAGCGAGCTCGCCGCCTACGCGGACGGACCGCTGGCCGGGCTGCCCGCGGTCACCCGGCACGCCTTCGGCGCGGGCACCGCGACCTACCTGGGCACCCGTCCCGACGAGGACACCATGCGCGAGCTGGTCCGCGACGCGCTCCGCCTGGCCGGGGTCTCCCCCGTCCTGCCGAATCTCCCCGACGGCGTCGAGGCGGTGGCGCGGGTCGCCGGAGACGGCCGCCGATTCCTGTTCCTGCTCAACCACGGAGACCGTCCGGTACACGCCGCGGGTGTCGAGCTGGCACCCCACGACGTCACGGTGATCCGCCAGGAGGACGCATGACGGGCCGCTTCGCCGACAGGAGCGCCGTGGTGACCGGAGGCGCGTCGGGCATCGGCGCGGCGACCGCCAGGCGGCTGTCCGCCGAGGGCGCTTCCGTGCTGGTCGTCGACGTGTCCGAGGCCGGGGAGGCGCTGGTCGCCGAACTGCGCGCGGCGGGTGGCGAGGCCACCTTCCTGGCGGGCGACGTGAGCCGCGAGGAGACCTGGGACCACGTCGCCGGATGGGGACCGATCGACGTGGTCGTCAGCAACGCGTACACCGTCGAGGTGGCGCCCGCGCACGAGACGCCGCTCGACTCGTGGAACCGGCAGATCGGCGTCAGCCTCACCGGGACCTTCCTGGCCGCCCGCCGGTTGTTGCCCGATCTTGCTCGCACCGGCGGCGCCATGGTAATCACCTCATCGGTACACGCTCTCGTCGGGCTTCCCGGACATCCCGCCTACGCGGCGGCGAAGGGCGGGTTGACGGCGCTCACCCGGCAGCTCGCAGTGGAGTACGGCCCGGCCGTACGCGTCAACTGCGTCATCCCCGGGCCGATCATGACCCCGGCCTGGGACCGGGTCGACGAGGAGGGCCGTGCCGGCAGTGTCAGGGCGACCGTGCTACAGAGGTTCGGCTCGCCCGAGGAGGTCGCCTCGGTCATCTCCTTCCTGGCGTCGTCCGAGGCCTCGTTCGTCACGGGCGCGTCGCTGGTCGTCGACGGCGGATGGAGCATAGTGAAGGACTCGGCATGATGGCTGTGTACAGCGGACGGGGCCTCCACGGACAGACCGTCGAGGCGATCGCCGCGATGATCTTCAGCGGTGAGTGTCGCGAGGGCGACCCCCTCGACGTGTCCGTCCTGCAGGACAGGCTCGGCGTCAGCTCGACCGCGCTGCGCGAGGCGATGAAGGTCCTCACCGCCAAGGGGCTCATCTCCGCCCGGCCGAAGCTGGGCACGTACGTGCGTCCGCGTTCCGACTGGAACCTGCTCGACGGCGACGTGATCCGGTGGAAGTTCGCCGGCCGCCCCGACCACGGCTTCCTGCGCGACCTGCACGAGCTGCGGGCCATCGTCGAGCCGCCGGTCGCCCGCCTGGCGGCGCTGCGCCGTACCCCCGGGCAGCTGGCGGAACTGCAGGCCGCGCTGGACCGGATGGCCGAGGCGGGGGACGCGGGCGATCCCGGCGCCGTCGTCGAGGCCGACCTGCTCTTCCACCGCGCGCTGCTCGCGGCGGGCGGCAACGAGCTGCTGGTGCGCATGGAGGTCGTGATGGGCGCCGGGCTCGCCGGGCGCGACCGGCTCGTGCACGGCTCCCGCGACAGTGACGACCCGGTGCCCAGCCACCTGGCGGTTCTCGACGCCGTCAGGGCCGCCGACGACGTCGCGGCCGAGGCCGCGATGCGGGATCTGCTGGCCAAGGCGTGGAGCGACGTCGAACGGCTACACCTGGAGGGAAAGTGAAGATCGAGAGGATCGAGACGTTCCTCGTCCCTCCGCGCTGGCTGTTCTGCCGGGTGGAGACCGACGACGGCGTCGTCGGCTGGGGGGAGCCCGTCGTCGAGGGCAGGGCCGAGGTCGTGCGGGCGGCGGTCGAGGTCCTCGGCGAACACCTGCTCGGCCAGGACCCGTTGCGGATCGAGGACCACTGGCAGGTGCTGACCAAGGGGGGCTTCTACCGGGGCGGTCCCGTGCTGTCGAGCGCGGTGGCCGGGCTCGACCAGGCGCTGTGGGACATCGCGGGCAAGCACTACGGGGCGCCGGTGCACGCGCTACTGGGCGGGCCGGTCAGGGACCGTGTCCGAGCGTACGCGTGGGTCGGCGGCGATGACCCCGGCGAGCTGCGCGAGGCGATCGAGAAGCAGGTCGAGGCCGGGTTCACCGCCATCAAGATGAACGGCTCCGGCCTGATGGACCGGTCGATCGGCGCGGCGGGCCTGGCCGCCGTCGTCGAGCGCGCCGAGGTCGCCAGGGCGGCGCTCGGCACCTCCCGTGACTTCGCCGTCGACCTGCACGGCCGCGCCGGAACGGCCAGCGCGCGGCGGATCATCGCCGCGATCGCCGACCTGCACCCCATGTTCGTCGAGGAGCCGCTGGCACCGGAGTACCTGCACCGGCTCGGCGAGCTCACCGCGTCGACCGAGGTGCCCATCGCACTCGGCGAGCGCCTGTACTCCCGTTCCGACTTCCTGCCCGTGCTGAACTCCGGACTCGCCGTGGCACAGCCCGACCTCTCCCACGCGGGCGGCATCTCCGAGGTACGGCGCATCGCCTCGCTCGCCGAGACGTTCGACGTACAGCTCGCGCCGCACTGCCCGCTTGGGCCGATCGCGCTGGCCGCCAGCCTCCAGGTGGCCTTCGCCACGCCGAACTTCCTCATCCAGGAGCAGAGCGCCGGCATCCACTACAACGAGGGCGCGGAGCTGCTCGACTACGTCCTCGACCCCGCGCCGTTCGCCTTCGTTCAGGGGTACGCCCACCGCACCCCGCTGCCCGGCCTCGGCGTGACGGTCGACGAGCAGGCGGTACGGCAGGCGGACAAGCGGCCCCACGCGTGGCGCAACCCGCTGTGGCGGCACGACGACGGTTCGATGGCAGAGTGGTGATCATGGAATTCCCGGAAACGGTCCGCCTCCTCGAACTGCTCCGGGAGCGACGCCTGCTGGCCATCGTCCGGGGTCGCGACCCGGAGGGCTCGTTCCGCACGGCGTGCGCGCTCGTCGAGGAGGGGATCGACGTCCTGGAGGTGTCGCTCACCGGCACCGGGGCGCTCGACGTCATCGCCCGGGTGCGCGCCGAGTTCGGAGGCGCCGTGTTCCTCGGCGCCGGAACCGTGCTGACCGCTGCCGACGCGGACGCCGCCGCCTCGGCCGGAGCGGGCTTCGCGGTGACCCCCGCCATGGGCGACGGGACGGCCCGCGCCATCGAGCTGGGCCTTCCCACCCTGATCGGCGCGATGACGCCGACCGAGGTGTGGAACGCGACGACCGCCGGAGCGACCGCCGTCAAGGTGTTCCCCGCCTCCGCGGGTGGACCCGGCTACCTCTCCGCGCTGCTCGACCCCTTTCCCGGTGTGCCGCTCGTACCGGTCGGCGGCGTGCGCGCCGACCAGGTCCGCCCCTACCTCGACGCCGGGGCCGTGGCCGTCGGGGTGGGCTCTCCCCTGGTCGGCGACGCCCCGCACGGAGGCGATCTGGCCGCGCTGCGGGAACGCGCCCGCGGCTTCCTGAAAGCGGTGAGGCCTTGACACCCGACGGCCTGCCGGAGGCGATGAACCAGTGACGACACCGGACGGGAACGGCGGGCGGCACGTGATCGACGTGCTGACCGTCGGAGAGGCGATGGCCTCCCTGCACGGCGCGGGCCCTCTCCGCCTCGGGGGCAGCCTCGGGCTCTCGGTCGCCGGGGCGGAGGCGAACGTGGCGATCGGGCTGGCGAGGCTCGGCCACACCGCCCGCTGGGCGGGCGTGGTCGGAGCCGACGAGCTCGGACTACTGGTGCTGCGCACGCTGCGGGCCGAGGCCGTCGACGTCCGCGCGGTCCGGATCGACCCCGAGCACCCGACGGGCCTGCTCATTCAGGAGAACCGGATCGGCGACGTGGCCCGTGTCCACTACTACCGGTCGGGATCGGCCGGATCGCGGTTGAACCCCGCCGACGTGACGGCCGCGCTGACCTCGGACGGGCGCGAGGGCTCGGGCGGGGGCGGTGAGGCGGGCGGGGGAACACCGAGGGTGTTGCACGTCACCGGTATCACCCCCGCGCTCGGCCCGGAGCCCCGGGCCGCGATCGAACACGCCGTGCGGCGGGCCCGCGAGCTCGGCGCGCGCGTGTGCCTCGACGTCAACCACCGCGCCCGGCTGTGGGACACCGCGGAGGCGTCGGCCGTGCTGGGCGACCTGCTGCCGTACGTGGACGTGCTGGTCGCCTCGGACGACGAGCTGGCGCTCGTCGTGTCCGGCGGCGCCGAGGGCGCGCTCCTGGCGGGCCGGGTGGATCCCGACCATCATGAACCCCGGCACGTCCCCTCCGGAGGAGGCGGGCAACCGGTCCGGCATGCCCTGCGCCAGCGCCTTGTAGATC
>NZ_JBEXUE010000219.1:0-16164 GCF_040614275.1 Streptosporangium sp. NPDC006013 | reverse complement strand
GGACGTCTCCCAGTACGTCGTCGACGTCACCTCACTGCCGGACGCGGCCTCATGACGGTCCTGACCGGACAGGAAACGGCGGGGCTCGTCCCGCCGGCCCCGCCCAGGAACACCGGCCGCCATCCGGCGGCGAGCCTGGCCCTGCGCGTCCTCGGCCCGGTCCTGCTCGTCGGGCTCTGGTACGCGGGAGCCGCGTCAGGGGTGATCACCCCTGACGTGCTGGCCGGTCCGCAGGACGTGGTCAAGACCTTCGGCGAGCTGTGGGCCGACGGGCAGATGCAGGAGGCGCTGGGTGTCTCGCTCACCCGCGCGGGCCTCGGCCTGCTGCTCGGCGCCTCCGCCGGGCTGGTCATCGGGGTGCTGTCCGGGCTGAGCAGGCTCGGCGAGGAGCTTCTCGACTCCTCCATGCAGGCGCTGCGTGCCATCCCGTTCCTGGCGCTGACCTCGCTGTTCATGGTCTGGTTCGGGATCGAGGAGACCTCCAAGATCCTGCTGATCAGCGTGGCCTGCACCTTCCCGATGTACATCAACGTCTCCAGCGGGGTGCGCAACGTCGACCGCAAGGTCGTGGAGGCCGCCCGCTCGTTCGGGCTCGGCCGCCTCGCTCTCGCCAGGGAGGTGGTGCTGCCGGGCGCGCTGCCCTCGATCTTCGCCGGGCTGCGGCTGTCGACCACGCTCAGCGTGGTCGCGCTGATCGCCGCCGAGGAGATCAACGTCACCGCCGGCCTGGGGTACCTGATGGCCAGGGCCACCGACTACCTGCGCACCGACATCCTCGCCCTCTGCGTCATCCTCTACGCGCTGATCGGGCTGACCGCCGACGTCATCCTCCGGCTGGCCGAGCGGTTCACCATGCCATGGCGGAAGGCGGTGGCGGCCCGATGAGCCTGGCCGTACAGACCACGGGCCTGCGCAGGGTCTTCGGTGACCGCGCCGTACTGGACGGGATCGACCTGCGGGTACGGCGCGGTGAGTTCCTCGCGCTGCTCGGTGCCAGCGGCACCGGCAAGACGACGCTGCTGCGGATCCTCGCCGGACTGGACGCCGCCACGAGCGGGACCGTGCTGGTCCCGCCGGTGCGGACCGTCGTCTTCCAGGAGCCCCGGCTGATCCCCTCCAAGCGCGCGCTGGCCAACGTGATCCTCGGGCAGGGCCGCGGCGCCCGCGCCAAGGGCCTGGCGGCACTCGCCGAGGTGGGCCTGAGCGGCCACGCCGACGCCTGGCCCGCGACGCTGTCCGGCGGCGAGGCGCAGCGGGTCGCGCTGGCCCGCGCCCTGGTCCGCGAGCCCGAACTGCTGCTGCTCGACGAGCCGTTCGCCGCGCTCGACGCGCTGACCAGGCTGCACATGCAGGACCTGATCGCCGAACTGTGCGCCAGGCATCGCCCCGCCGTGGTGCTGGTCACCCACGACGTCGAGGAGGCCATCCTGCTCGCCGACCGGATCATCGTGCTCCGCGAGGGCGCGTTCGTCACCGACCTGACCGTCGAACTGGACCGCCCCCGCGACCGGGTGGACGGCGACTTCGTGGCGCTCCGCCGCCGCCTGCTCGCCGACCTCGGGGTCTCCGCCAAGGAGCCCGGACATGTGGGAGTGACGCGGTGAGCACGGAGAAAACCGCGCTGAACTGGATCGGTGCGAACGAGCCCGTGCTGACCGGCCTGTCGGACACCATCTGGTCGTACGCCGAACCGTCGCTCCGCGAGTGGCGCTCGGCATCGGCCACCGCGGACCTGCTCCGCTCGTACGGCTTCGCGATCGAGTGGGGCACCGCCGGATTCCCCGCGGCCTTCGTCGCCACCCGCGGCGGGCGCGGCCCCGTGCTCGGGTTCAACGTGGAGTACGACGCGCTGCCCGGCCTGTCCCAGCGCGCGGGCGTGCCGTACCACGACCCGATCGGCTACGCGGGCGACCCGCTCTACGGCCCCGCGTACGGCCCGGGGCACGGCTGCGGGCACAACGCGCTGGCGGCGGCGTCGGCGATGGCCGCGCCCGCCGACGCCGCCGCCACCGCGCTCGGCGACCGCGCGACCGTGCGGGTCTTCGCCTCCACCGGCGAGGAACAGCTGGTCGGCAAGGCGTACGCGGTGCGCGACGGCGCCTACGACGGGCTCGACGCCTTCCTGGACTGGCATCCGGCACCCGTCACGGCGACCGGGTGGGACGTCACCAGCGCGCTGATCTCCGGGACCTTCACCTTCCTCGGCTCGGCCGGGCACGGGTCCGACCCGCTGGGCACCCGGAGCGGCCTGGACGGAGCCCTGCTGCTGACCACCATGATCGAGCACCTGCGCGCCGCGAACGTCTCGCCGTCCGGCCGGGTGAGCTACACCCTCAGCGGGGGCGGCGCCCCGAACGTGACACCCGACGTGCAGACGGTCTGGGTCTACGTCCGCGAGGCGACCCACGAACGCGCCAGGACCCTGTACGACAAGGTCGTCGAGTGCGCCGGGGCAGCCGCCACGGCCGGCCGGACCCGGCTGGAGCACCGCCTGGTGACCGCGATCCGGCAGGGGCTCGGCAACCGGGCCGGGGCCGAGCTGCTGCATCACACCATGTCCGAGCTGGGTCCCGCCCGGTTCGCCGACTCAGACCACGAGTTCGCCCTCCGCCTCCAGGCCGCGATCGGCAGGCCGCGGATCGGGCTCGCGACCGGGATCGCACCGCTCACCCCGCCGCCGGAGACCGACCTCGGCGGCCCGTCCAGCGACACCTCCGAGGTCGGCTGGCAGGCCCCGCACCTCAGCCTGGTCTCGCCCGTGGTGCCGCTCGGCGTACCGCTCCACTCCTGGGCGGCCACCGCGTCGACCGGCACGAACATCGCCCACCAGGGGTTGCTGGCCGCCGCCCGCTACCTGGCGGCCACCGCGGTCGCCCTGGTCGAGCAGCCGGAGACGCTGGCGGCGATCCGGGACGAGTTCGACGCGCGGGAGCCCTGGCACAGCCTGCTGCCCGCCGACGCGACTCCCCCGCGCTACCCGCCGCCGCCCGAGTTCCTGAAGGAGACCGGGCAGGAGTTCACCCTCCCCGCGCTGCCTTTTCCCGTCTCCACCGAGCCTCTAGGAAAGATCTGACATGGCTGTCCCATCGATTCCGGCCAGTCCGCGAGAACGCTCCCACGCAGCACGGCGCCCCGGCACAGTGGCATGGGCACACGACGTTTCCCTGGGTAGGGTGCCACGGACGCACGGCCTTCCACCCCGCACGGCGACGCGGACGCGCGACGTTCCACTCGGCGCGGTGGCGTGATGGCCAGGTTCAACGTCACGCTGCCCACCCGGAGCGCCGCCCGGCCGGTGCTGCCCGGCTTCGTCACCGACGTACGGCCCGCCCGCTCGGATCCGGCGGGACCGGCGGGCCGGGCCGCCGAGCTGGCGGGGCTGTCCGGCGCGCTGGTGCCCTTCGATCCCGAGGGGCAGGAGTCGCTGGTGCTGGCCGCCGGGGTGCTGCGCGCCTCACGCCACCTGCGGGTGATCGCGGAGTTCCCCCCGGGCATCGCCACCCCGGTCTACCTGGCCAAGTTCTCGGCCTCGCTGCAGCGCTTCTCCGCCGACCGGCTCGGCTGGCGGCTCGCGGTGGACCTCGACCCGGCGGTGGCCAGGGCCCAGGGGGACTTCCTCAGCGGAGCCGACCGGTACGCGCGGGCCGAGGAGTTCCTCACCGTCGCCAAGGGCGTCTGGCAGGGGGACTTCGAGTACCGGGGCCGCTTCTACCAGGTGGCCGGGGGCGGCTTCGCGGCCCCGCTCTCCGGACGGGCCTTCCCGACCGTCTACCTCGGCGGCACCTCGCCGGAGGCGCTTGAACTCTCCGCCCGCCATGCCGACGTGCACGTCTTCTCACCGCAGGACGACCTGGAGACCCTGACCGCGCGGCTGCCCGGACCGGCGTACGGTCTGCGGCTGCCGGTGCTGGCCCGCGAGGACGACGACGAGGCGCTGGCGGCGGCCCGCCGTACCGGCTTCACCGGACTGACCGGCGGCTACGCCTCCGTCGCCGCCGCGATCGGGGAGTACGCCGACCGGGGCGTCTCGGAGTTCTTCCTTGAGGCCGGGCCACGCCCTGAGGAGACCTACCGGCTGGGCGAGCACCTGCTGCCGCTGTTGAAGGAGAGCACCCGTGTCGGTTGACATCTACTGGCGCATCCACATGGAGGGCGACCAGCCCTCGCTGCGCCGCAGGGGCGGCAGCCGCGGCGGCTTCGCCGACCTGCCGGGCGCCCTCGCGCCGGGAGTCAGGGACGGCGCCCCCGACGGCTACAGCCACGTCGACTACATGGCCGAGGTGGCCAGGGCGGCCGAGGACTCCGGCTTCGTCGGCGGGCTGCTGCCGTCCTTCCCGCACACCGACGACCCGTGGGCCGCGGCGGCCACCCTGGCCCGGGAGACCCGCTCCTACCGGTTCATGATCGCCTTCCAGCCGGGGTTCCTGCACCCGGTGCAGGCGGCCCGGATGACCGCCACCCTGCAGCGGGCCACCGGCGGGCGGGTGGTCTACAACGTCATCTCCGGCGGCGGCGGACCCGCGCAGCTCTGGTGGGGCGACCGGATCGACCACGACGACCGCTACGCGCGCACCTCGGAGTTCCTCGACGTGCTCAAGGGCGTGTGGCACGGCTCCCACACCCACCACGGCCGCTTCTACCAGGTGGAGAACGCGGGCCTGCCCGAGGAACTGGCCGGGCAGCCGTTCCCGGAGATCTTCTTCTCCGGCTCCTCCCCCGCCGCGATCGCCGCCGCCGGGCGGCACGCCGACCACTACCTGTCCTGGCTGGAGCCGTACCCCGCGCTGGCGGAGAAGTTCGACCTGGTCCGCGCGCACAGCGACACCCCGCCGAAGTTCGCGGTCCGGGTGGACGTGCTCGCCCGCGAGACCGAGGAGGAGGCGTGGGACGAGCTCCGCCGGGGCTGGGCGGCCAGGGTGCCCCGCGACTCCGGCGGGGAGTCCGGCTCCGGCGACTCGGTCGGCGTGCGGCGCAGCCGGTCCTTCCTCGCCTCGGCCGGCGAGGACCTCCGCGACCTGGAGGTCTCGCCCAACATCTGGGGCGGGTTCGGCGAGTTGCGCGACGGCCCCGCCTTCGGTCTGGTCGGCGACTACCACCAGGTCGCCGAACGGCTCGACGAACTGATCGGGCTCGGCGTGGACGCCCTCATCCTCGCCGGAGTCCCGCACCTGGAAGAGGCACACCGGGTGGGCACGCACGTGCTCCCCCTCCTGAAAGGACGTACCTGATGACCAGCCGAGTCGGATATTTCCCCCAGAACAACTCGCTCTGGGTGCTGCGCCACCGAGGGCTTCCCGACGTGGAGTGGGTGAACCTGCGCTCCCTCCCGGCCGGTGAGCGGGTCGACCCCACCCGGGCGCTGCCGTCGGTGCACAGCGACCATCTGTTCGACGGCGGCTACGACTTCATCGGCACCGGCGCCACGCCCCCGGTGACCGCCCAGGCCAAGGGGTACGACGTCGTCTACGTCGCGATCTCCGAACCCCGGATCGAGAACGGCCGCCTGGTCGTCCTCGACGACTCGCCGATCCGGAGTCTGGAAGACCTGAAGGGCAAGCGGGTCGCCCTCGGGCACGGCTCGTGGCAGACCACGCTGCTGCTGCTCGCCCTGGAGCGGGTCGGTCTCGGCTGGAGCGACATCGTCCCGGTCGACGTCTACGACAACGCCGCCGAGCTGTTCCTGTCCGGCGAGGTCGACGCGTGGGTGGGCTCCTACCCCTACCTCACCGGGGTCGAGCAGCGGGCATCCGTCCGGGAACTGGTCGCTACCGACGGCCTGTTCAGCCACCGCTCGCTGTGGTTCACCCGCCGCGACTTCGCCCTCGAACAGCCCGAGGAACTGGCCAGGATCGTCTCCGCACTCCAGGAGTCCGACGAGTGGACCCGGCAGAACCCCCGCGCGGCGGCGGAGTTTTTCGCCAAGGACGACGGCG
Source organism: Streptosporangium sp. NPDC006013 (assembly GCF_040614275.1). Taxonomy (NCBI): domain Bacteria; kingdom Bacillati; phylum Actinomycetota; class Actinomycetes; order Streptosporangiales; family Streptosporangiaceae; genus Streptosporangium; species Streptosporangium sp. NPDC006013. The sequence goes on along the minus strand of NZ_JBEXUE010000219.1, from coordinate 10,231 downwards.
GCGACCTGGACGCCTGGGAGCACGCGCTGCGCACCCGCCCATGGGGCCTGCACCCGATCAGCGAGGAGTTCGTCGCCGAGCAGCAGCACGTCGCCGACCTCTTCCACGCCAACGGGCTGATCGAGAAGAGGATCACCGTCACCGACGCGGTACTCCCCGAACTCGGCAAGCTGGTCACGGGCTGACCGTCCGGTGTGATCCCGCAGCCGGTGCATCACCTCCGCCCCTGCCGGCCTCACCGGCCGGCTGATGCGGCCCCGTGCGGCCTTCCTCAGCTGCTCTGAGCATCGGGAAGGCCGCCCTGGCGGTCCCGGTTTCTCGGCCGCGGGATCGCAGTCCATACCGGACATCAGGCGAGCAGGTCGCCTGCACGGAACCGGGCGGATGCCATGAACGCCGCCTCGATGACGGAGGAGGACCGCAGGAACGCCCCTGCTCGGGCACCGGACCCTTTTTCCAGGGCACAGGGGGATGTGATGGATGCCTCCTCACGGACTCCGGAGGATGGAACCAGCTCCGCGCAGTCGACGGTGCGGGACGCGCCGGACTCCGAGCGGTAGATCCCCCAGGCGGCCCAGACCGTCTTGCCGATCCCGCCCGGCACCGGAACGACGCCCCACCGGTCGGCCAGCGCCTCCACGATCGCAAGCCCCCGGCCGTGCGAGGCGTCCTCGCCTAGGCTGAGCTTGCGGGGCCGCTCGGAGCCGTGATCGGTGACCCGTACGCAGACCCCCTGGGCCATGCCCCAGAGCGAGAGCCGGATCGGTTCCTCGCCGTACAGCGTGGCGTTCGCCACCAGCTCGCCGACCACCAGCACCGCGTCGTCGGCGAACTCCGACGGCAGGCCCCAGCCGGTGAGGGTGTCCCGCGTCATCCGGCGGGCCTCACCGACGGTCGCCGGGTCACGGGGAATGTCCCAGCAGACGGTCCGGAGCCCGTCGGGGGTGCCTGCGATCATCGGATCTCCTTGCCAGTACCGGTGGGATTCCGGCCGCCTTGGGGGTTCTGGCTGTCGCTGGGGTTCCGGCTGTCGTTGGGGTTCTGGCACCATATGCACGCCGGGCGGCTGCTCGGGTGACGGCACCGTCGCCGGTTCGGTGGCCTCGCTCTCGCGCATCAGCGCGCACAACTCCTCGGCCGTACGCGCCTCGACGACCAGGGGCTCGGGAACCTGCCCGGCGGCGATGGCGTAGAACCGGCGCCCGCCCACCCCGTACATGACCAGCCAGCCCGCCTCGGCCCGATCCAGCCGGGCCGCGACCTCCCGCTGCTCGCGGTCCCACTGCCGTGGGCCCCGCTGATCGACGGGCTCTCCCCGCCGATGCCGCCCGCTCACGCCGCCTTCCCTTGCCGCAGCATGCCCGGGTACGCCCTCCACCCGCCGTCCGGCGGCCTGCCTCGCCCGTACGGCGAGAGCGATCCGGACTCCGCGGGCCTGGCCTGACCGGGTGCCGCCCGCGTCTCCCCTGGCGGACGTACCGAGGCCGAGCCGGACAGTCGCCCCGCGAACCCCAGCCGCCACCACTCCGCCAGCCGCGCCCGGAACTGCGCGGGAGTCGGCCGCTCGTAGGCGTGCGCCTGCCGGTGGGGCAGGCATCGGTCATCGTGCGCGTAGGGCGAATGCCCACACCACCGACACCCCAACGGGGCAGGCGGCCGGTCACCACTGAAGCGCATCCGGATGACCCGGACGGCCCTTGTAAAATCGAGCACGGGATTGGACCTCCAGAGTCCGGTTCAAGGGGTCCGTCGAGTGTGGGTAGCACTTGGCGGACTCCGCCTTTTTGCAGGCGCTAGTTCTGTCTGAATTTCGCGATCACAGCGATATGCCCAGCTGCGCCAGATGTGTCCTGATTTGAATTACATCAGCATTCTTTGTTCCGCCATCTGCACCAGAATCCTGCTGCAACGTTTGGTCTGCCTTCAGGCGCTCACCACCTTTTTGACCGTTCACTCTCCGAGCACCGCCCGGCGATGGCAACCTTGTGTAAGAGTGCACTAACCGTCAGTGACAAGCAATAGCCTTTTAGAAAAGCACTAGTGCTTGCGGATCCATGCAACCGAGGAGCCACCTTGCTCAGAAGTCCCAGCGGTGTCCGCCACCAAAGCCCGACAGTGCGAGCACGCCGCCTGGCCCTGGAACTGACCAACTGCCGCAACACCACAGGGTTGACCCGTGAGGAAGTCGCCAGCCGCCTGGAATGGTCCACTTCGACCATTTTTCGGATAGAGACTGGCCGCTCCCTGCCGCAACCTCGCAGCATGCGCGAGCTACTTGACCTCTATGGGATCGTCGGCTCCGAGCGGGAGCGTCTCATTCAGCTCGCCCGCGAAGCTCGTCAGCCTGGCTGGTGGCGCTCTTACCGCGATGTCCTACCAAATCCATATGAGGTCTATATCGGACTCGAAACAGGAGCCGCCTCGATATATAACTTTGAGTCCGTAGCCATTCCCGGACTGCTCCAGACACCAGAGTACGCTCGGGCCATGATCAAAGGCGGTGCGCAAGAGCTCAGTCACGATGAGATCGAGCGCTTTACGGAGGTCCGCCTTACCCGTCAACTGATCCTTAGCCGACAAGATCGCCCTCGACTATGGGTCGTGATCGACGAAGCGGCCGTCCACCGCGTCATCGGCAGTCCAGCCATTATGCGTGGGCAGTTGCACCACTTGCTTGCCGCCACAGAAGCAGGTAAAACCACCATGCAAGTCATACCGTTCACCGCCGGCGCCCATGCGGGCACGAGCGGCTCGTTTGTCATCCTGGAGTTCTCCGATCTAGCTGACCCTCATGTGGTGTATGTCGAAACCTTGGCAGGTGACCTCTACCTCGAAGAACGCTCCGATATCACCGACTACACCATCGCGTTTGAACGGTTGCGCGCCACAGCTCTGTCACCGGGAGACTCCATTGACCTGCTGAAAAACGCAGCTGACAATATGGCATAAAATACATGCCAAAAAGGAGAAGCGGGATGGACTTCCCTGACCTTTCCAATCTGGAGTGGCGCAAGAGCTCTTACACCGGCCAAACCGGCAACTGCGTCGAGGTCGCGAACCTACCTGGCGGCAGCCGGGCTGTACGGGACAGCAAGGACCCCAACGGCCCCACCTTGAGCTTCACTCACACCGAGTGGCAGTCATTCACCGAAAACATCAAAAACGGCAAGTTCGACTGACCCGAACAACCAGCAGAGCCAGCCCATCATCTGAAGACACTCCCGGAGTAAATCAAGAGAGACGAAACACAGTGGACCAAAGCACTCAGAACCTCACCTGGTACAAGAGCACCCTCAGCGGAACCAACAACGACAACTGCGTCGAGGTGGCCAACCTGTTCAGCGGCGGCCGAGCCGTACGAGACAGCAAAAACCCCAACGGCCCCACACTCAGCTTCACCCCCCATGCTTGGAGAACCTTCATCACCGACATCAAGAACAGCAAACTCGGCTAGCCCGAACACCCCAGCACTGAACCACCCGATGGAAACCCCGACCTCCACCTGAAGTGGCGCAAGAGCGCTGAGGGGCTGTGTCTGAGCGGCGGCTGCCGGGTGGTGTTCGCCGATCAGGGCTTTGCCGGGCGACTGGCGGCCTGGGCACGGCAGGTGCCGGGCATCATCGCGTACATCGTCGGCAAGCCTGCCGGGCAGCGGGGCTTTCAGATGCATCCCCGGCGGTGAGTGGTGGAGCGGGCGCCGGCCTGGCTGATGGCGGATCGGCGGCCGACTCGTGATTATGAGCGTCACCCGCCGGCCAGTGAGGCAATGACCCGCTGGGCTGTGATCAACCTGCTGGCGCGGCGCATCACCCGGGGTCACCCTGCGCGGCGACCTGGGCCTCGCCCTCCCAAACGGGCCCACCGCACTGGTCTGCGCCCTCTACGTGACCAATACCGATTCCTGATCACGCCGGCACGCCCACGCACCGACCGTCAACCTCCGAGAGACCTCCGGCGCAGACCACTTAGCTGCGCGCACACCGCTCGGCCGTGACCGATGACTCATCCACTGTGACGATGATCGGCGCATCTCCCGAACCGCTTCCTTCACCGATCCCCCTGGTGCCCCTTTGCCTGTGACAGTTCATGAATTATTCCGCTTGTCGGGAAAATTCTAGTAGGCGTATATTTGGAGCATGCAGGAGTCGCGACGCGAACGGAAGAAGCGGCTGACCCGACAGCGGATCGTCATGGCGGCTATCCGGCTGTTCGAGGAGCAGGGGTATGAGCAGACCACGGTGGCGCAGATCGCCGCGGCGGCGGACGTCGATCCCAAGACGTTCTCCAACTACTTTCGCGGCAAGGACGAGGTGCTGTGGGTCGACACGGAGCGGGACTTCGATGTGCTGTTCCGGGCGATCGCGGAACGCCGGCCGGACGAGAGCCCGGGCGAGGTGTTGGCGAGGATGATCCAGGAGTACAGAGCCCACCGCTGGCCCAAGGTTCCCCGGCGGGAGCCCGAGGAGCTGTCGGCGGCGGCCCGGCTGGCCCTGACTACGCCGGCGCTTCAGGCGAAGGGGCTGTACCTGCTGCTGGAGCTGCAGCGGCGTATCGCCGGCGAACTACTGAAGGCGTTCCCCGACGATCTGGATCCGATCACCGCGGCGGCGATGACCGGATCCTTGATAGGCGCCATCCAGCAGGCGGGCCTGGCGAGCGTCCAGCTTGGCCGGTCGCAGGAGGAGCTATGGGAGGCCACCCGGCGTGGCCTCGACATCGCCATGCATGGCCTGCTTTCGGTGCGGCCGCCCACGGAAAGCCCATGACGAGGGCACTCAACACCATCAACGCCCGCGCTCCCAGGCCAGGGAATGCACTTGTCGCCGGGCCCGATGGTCTGCCCACCGTCCGAGGAAGGCAACATTCCGCTCACCAATGAGGAGAAGGGACCAGCCCTTCATGGAAGAAAAAGAAAGCGTCCGACAGCTCGTCCGCGACGCACGACGCGCCATGCGGGAAGGCCCCGCGGCGATCGCGCAGCGGCAGCGCGCTCGTTTGGCCGAGATGGTGGCCTACGCCCGCGCTCACTCGCCGTACTACCGCGAGCTGTATCGGGACCTGCCAGAGCAGGTCGACGACCCGGCACTGCTTCCGGTCACCGACAAGAAGATGCTGATGGCCCGCTTCGACGACTGGGTCACCGACCGCCAGGTGACGCTCGAGCGGGTCGAGACGTTCGCGGCCGACCCGAGCCTTGTGGGGGAGCGGTTCCAGAGCGGGTACCTGGTGGTCACCACCTCCGGCACCAGCGGTCTGCGCGGCCTTTTCGTGCTGGACGAGCGGAGCCTGGCGGTGAGCACCGCCGTCGGGTTGCGCGCCGGCGGCGGGCTGGCGGCCCGCGATGTCATCCGGACCCTCGCCCGCGCCGGCCGTACCGCCATAGTCACCGCACCCGGCGGCCATTTCTCCACTGTCGCGGCGCCGGCCCGGTTCCGCCTGGACAGACCGTGGCTCGGCCGGATGATGCGGGTCTTCTCGATCAAACAGCCGATGGCGGAGTTGGTCGACGAGCTCAACCGGTACGATCCCGCCAGTCTTGCCGGCTTCGTGGGCATGCTCACGCTGCTGGCCGGGGAGCAGGAAGCGGGCCGTCTGCGCATCCGCCCGGCGGTCGTCGTCCCCGGCGGTGAGACGTTGACCCCGGACGCCCGGGAGCGGATCGCCACCGCGTTCCAGGCCAAGGTCCGCGCCGCCTACGCCTCCACCGAGTGCGGCTTCCTCAGCTTCGGCTGCGCGCACGGCTGGTACCACGTCAACAGCGACTGGGCTGTCCTGGAGCCGGTCGACGCCGACTTTCGGCCTGTCCCGCCAGGTCAGCACTCGCACACCGTCCTGATCAGCAACCTCGCCAACCGGGTCCAGCCGATCCTGCGCTACGACCTCGGCGACAGCGTCCTGCTCCGTCCCGACCCCTGCCCGTGCGGCAACCCGCTCCCCGCCATCCGGGTGCAGGGCCGCGTCGCTGACCTGCTCACCTTCCCCACCGATCGCGGCGAGCACGTCGGTATCTCGCCCATGGTCTTCGGCGCCGTACTGGACGTTCCCGGCATCGAGCAGTTCCAGCTCGTTCAGACCGCGCCCGCCGTCCTGCGCGTACGCCTACGGACCGCAGATGGCGCCGACGCCGACCGCGTGTGGCAGACCGTGCGCGACAAGGTCACTCACCTGCTCACCGAACACAAGGTCGGTGAGGTCACGATCGAACGCGCCGAGGAGCCACCGCAGCAGTCACCCGGCGGCAAATACCGCAGGATCATCCCCCTGGCCACGCCGTGACGACGTTGAGCACCCAGTCCATATCGCACACGCGTCCGTCGATGCCGCCGACGGTGAGGTTGAGCAGCTTGTCGCGCAGGCAGGCCCACACCCCCTCGGCGGGATTGAGCTCAGGCGCGTAAGCGGGAAAGAGGGCGGTTTAACGCCTCTCCCACGCAGGGCGGCACTGGAGGGCCGAATCCTCCATCTCTCACACAGCACCGCCTAAAAGAGCTTTTCCTACATCACAGCCCCCTTCGGCGTTCGCGACACACCATCCGTTGAATTTTCGGCCAGGAACCCAGGGATCCCTGGAACCTTATAGGTAGCCAAGATCTCAACCTCCGATCTTGAATGAGCCATGTCGGGCTGTGCAGCCAGTGGCCCCTCACCGAACGTTGACCGGGAAGCCTGCGGCGGGGAGCAGGCGTTACGGGCCCGAAAAGCCCGGTCAAGGTTCGGAGGCGCCCATTGGCCATTGTTAAATCCGATGGGCGGAACGGAAATCCACTGGATGGCCAGAAAAAGTTGGACCGAAGAACGGGGAGAAATTCTTGCGTGCAACAATCAGGATCACTCGCACCATCGCAATCGCCAGCGCGGGTGCCGTGTTGTCGCTCGGTCTGAGCGCCACCACCGCGAACGCCGAGCCGAACCCCTGTGCCGGTCGTAGCAGCGACAGCGGCACCGGCGGGAGTATCGGCACGCACGACCCCGTCACCGTCTACGGCACCTGGTACAACTGTGGCGGCGGAACGGGCGCCGACAGGAGAAAGCTCAACATCGCAAACGCAGATGACGGCCCGTGCATCACCATCCCGTACGGGAGCACCGGCTCCAGCACTGTCTCGAGATACCGCTACGTTTCGGTCGTCGGCCCGGCTCCGCGCTACAACGGGTGGAAATCCTGCTGACCTCCTGCCCCTGACCCGAAGCGGCCCTGCCCTCGATGGGGCGGGGCCGCTTTGCTTGACCGGTCGGGAGGGCAGGCCGTTTGGGCCGTTCACCGGCCCCGCGACGTCCGCCGCCAAGGCCCCACGCGGAAAAGATGCGGTTACCTGTCCTCGGTGAACGTGTCCGGCGTCGAGAGGACGGCCACCCGGGAGAAGGGCCAGAAGATCGCCATGGCACGACCGATCACATCGGCCTCCGCGATCGTCCCCTCGCCTTCCTGCTCCTCGTGGCTACGAATGGGAGCTCTAGCCTCTTCGCTTGTTGGATCTTCTGGAGCCGTTCGCTCGTTTGGGACCGTCGGACTCGGCGGGGTTCCCGGAACCGCGCTTTGTCGGGGGCCTTTCGGAGTCATCGGCTTTCGAAGCGCCTGAACCCTTGGGAAGCATGGTCCGGCGCCTCAGCTCACCCATCACGCTGAGCACGATCGTCATCAGCACGACCCCGGCCGCCGAGATCCAGAGGACGGTGAGCGATCCCAGCTCCGACGGCTCTCTGGCCTCGAACACGCCCCGGGGATCCACCAGCATCTCGACCGGCGCCCCGATCTCCAGTGGCGGCTCGTCCCCGTAGTTCTTGATCACCTCTTCAAGAAGTCGACCATCCGCACCTCTCAGGACATACCGATAGTGGTCGTCTTTCGACCTCCGGCCCTCGACCCATGTCCGCTCCGCCACGGTCGTGGTCACCGGTTCGCCGAAGGTGCTCAGGTAGTAGTCGCCAGGTAGGAACATGCCGGTCAACAGCAGTACGGCGAGGAACGGAAATGTCCCCCAGACCGCCCAGGGGACGTCCTCGGAGATCCCGACCAGCACCACCAGGGAACAGATGACCAGGACGAGGCCGAGCAACACGCCCAGAAACGACCATCCTGAGCCGAGGGCGAAGACGATACCGATGAGCCACCAGGAGGCGGCTATCGCCGCGAGGAACAGCATCCCCCTCCCGACGACCCGCCACCAACCCGCCCGTAAAGTTGCCTCTGTTGTCACAGGCCAGATCGTGACAACAGAGGCAGGACCGTGACGTCACTCGCGAGGATGACCGGCACATCACCGGAGGGATTAGACCCGACCGGGAGGGCAGGCCGTTTGGGCTTTTCGCCGGCCCCGGCGACGTCCGCCGCCGAAGCCCCACATCGATGACCTCATCCTGCTGCTAACGTTCGGCAGACTCTCTAAGATCAATTCCAGACGGATGCCGAAAAATCGGGAGCAAGCGTGGATGATCAGGCTACGCCGGCCGGAGTCGACCCGAACGTGCCCAATGTCGCCCGGATGTACGACTACTACCTGGACGGCAAGGACAATTTCGCCGCCGACCGGGCCGCAGCCGAGCAGATTCTGAAGCTCTTTCCCGAGACCCGCGACTCCGCGAGGGAGAACCGGGCGTTCCTCGCACGTGCCGTACGCCATCTGGTCGAGTCGGGTGTCCGGCAGATCGTGGATCTGGGCTCCGGGCTGCCCACGCGGGGCAACACCCACGAGATCGCGCACGCGGTCGCGCCCGACACCCGCGTGGTCTACGTGGACTACGACTCCGTCGTGTGCGCGCACAGCCGGGCGCTCCTGGCGAACGGCGACAACGTCACCATCCTGCAGGCCGACGCGCGTGCCCCGGAGACGCTGCTGGCCGAGCTGCGCGAGCACGTCGACTTCGACCGGCCCGTGGCGTTCCTGCTGCTGGCCATTCTGCACTTCATCCCGGACGAGAACCCCGACGGCGCGGGCGCCTACCAGATCATCCAGCGGCTCCACGAGGCGAGCGCGCCGGGCAGCCACCTCGTTCTCAGTCACGCGATCGACGCCAAGCCCGACACCACGCCGGAGGCTCTGGAGATCTACAACCGGGCCACCGAGGCGCTGAGCCTGCGCACGCACGCGGAGATCTCCCGCTTCTTCGACGGCTACGAGCTGCTCGAACCCGGCCTGGTGTTCCCCAAGGACTGGCGCCCTGTCGATCCGCCCCTGTTCGGCGAGCGGAACACCTCGATCGGCTACGTCGGAGTAGGCCGCAAGCCCTGACGGTCACACCCTCCTGACCCGCGTGATGTGCCGGGCGAGAGCACGAGCTTCCCGCCCGGATGCTTCATCGGTCACGAAAGATCATTCCTGCGCCTGGACGGCATGGTCACGGATTCGCCTGTGCACCTCGGCGTCCTCGGGAGAGGAAGCGAGCGCGGCGATGTCCTCGTCTGTCTGCAGGACGGGCGGGATGAGCCTCGCCAGCGCCCGGCGATCGCCTTCGGCGACCTTCGCGGCGTTCTCCAGCATCTCGGCCTCCGCCTGCACGACCGGCAGACTGTCACTCAGATCGCACGGCGTCGACGGGTCCGTGATCTCCTCGATGAAGGCAGCGTAGGAGCGGTAGCCCTCGGCCGCGCGGCGCAGGTCCGCGACGATCCTGGCCCGCTCGTCGGCACGGGCCTCTGCCGCGTTCTCCATGGGTTCCTCCTGTTTCGTCCAACCGTTCAAGAACGTCAGCGGAACCGAGAGTAGAGCGGCCTTCCTCTCCGTGCATCCCTGTTTTCATCACATAAAGGATCTTGGCCGCCGCAGCACCGTCAAGCCGAGGGCGGCCCGTTCAGGCACCTGAGGGGGAAGCGGCGGGTTGCCCCGCCGCTCCTCCCTCAAACCGTGCGTGTCGCTCGCCGAGTGGGGCCTGAAAGACCTGCGTGCCCCCGGGAGTTCATCCGTTCAACAATGAATCCCAGATTCCTGCCGAATAATTTTTTACAATGACTACAGGTTTGAAATGAATAGTCCGCTTTGCGTGCTTTTGTCAGTGAATGTCGGGTATCACTCTTCCGCTGAGAATGTCGCGGTCCCGTGGTCCGGCCTCGGCCGGCACGACGGCACCGCTTGATCGGCAAGGGAGATGAGCACCATGTCCAACCGAATCCTTCAGGCAATCGCGGTCGGCGCGACGGGTATCGCGCTGATCGGCGGCGTGGCGGGCATGGCAGGTGCAGCCCCGACCGCCCCGGAGGCGGCAGTGCCCAGCCCCGCGCACACCGCGACGGCGA